>DCFY01000098.1:5204-26759 GCA_002315155.1 Megamonas sp. UBA1792 | reverse complement strand
TTATCAAATTTGCTTATAATATAAATGGCAAATATCGAAAAGACAAAGCCGGGGACGATTTCATAGAGGCCGAAGAAAGCAAATTGCTTCCAAATGAGTACGGTAAGGCCGCCAACGATGATGCCAGCGAGGATACCATTGCGTGTCGCACGGCGCCAGAAAAGAGCTGCAAGAAGAGCTGGGCCAAAAGCAGCGCCAAAACCAGCCCAGGCATAGGCAACCATATCGAGAATAAGGTTGTCAGGATTAAGACCAAGGATAATGGCAATGAAGGAAATGACAAGGACAGAGGCACGACCGACCCAGACAAGTTCCGACTGACTGGCATTTTTATGGAAGAGTGAGCAGTAGAAATCCTGTGCAAAGGCTGATGCTGCTACGAGGAGTTGAGAAGACGCAGTGCTCATGATGGCGGCAAGTACAGCAGAGAGAACAAGCCCGGCAAAAAATGGAGAAAAAAGATCGTTTGTCATAACAAGGAAGACGGTTTCTGTTTCGCTGCCAAAAAGGGCTGTAGACAGGTAAACCTTACCGACCATACCAACGAGAACGGAGGCAATGAGAGAAAATATGACCCAGGTCATAGCAATGTGTGTTGCCTGCCGTATTGCACTCGAAGACTTGATGGCCATGAAGCGCACAAGAATATGCGGCTGACCGAAGTATCCGAGACCCCAGCCGAGCAGGGAAATAAGTTCAATAAAGGAAAGGCTTGATCCGTCTGCTTTTGAAAAAGGATTGAAGTAGTCTGGATTCATGGTATAAAGTGCCGTGGCTGTTGTGGTGATTCCTCCGAGCGTGTAGCAGGCAACAACAGGAACAATGATGATTGCTAAAAACATCATTACGCCCTGAATAAAATCAGTCCAGCATACAGCGAGGAAACCGCCAATAAATGTATAAAACACAACGACAAAGGCTCCAAGGAAAAGAGCATATTCATACGGAATGTCAAAAATCGTATTAAAAAGTTTGCCCCCGGCAACAAAGCCAGAAGATGTATAAATAATAAAAAATATCAGGATGAAGATTGCTGGGATGACGCGTAGAAGATTGCTTGTGTCTTGAAAACGATTCTGTAAAAAATCCGGCAAGGTAAGTGAGTTGTTGGCAATTTCAGTGTATTTGCGCAGACGAGCGGCAATGAAGCGCCAATTTGCAAAGGTACCAAGGCCAAGACCAAGCGCAATCCAACCGGCACTGAGTCCGGCAAGGTAGGCATAGCCAGGCAGCCCCATAAGCATCCAGCCGCTCATGTCTGAGGCTTCGGCACTGAGTGATGTGACCCATGCACCAAGCTTGCGATTACCGAGAATGTAGTCTGACATATTGCGCGTCCGACGATAAAAATAGATGCCAATAAACATCATAAGACCAATGTAGAGAATAAAAGCCATAATAACAGGAATATTGTTTGTCAAAATGAGTCCTCCTTAAAGATGATAAGTATAATTATACGTGAAATGCAGGAAGGAATGCAAGGAGCTTTCGTATTTTAGCGTAAGAAAATACAAAAAGCTAAATTGTTGGCATAATTCTTTATTTACTATATAATAGAGTATGAAATCATGATATGTAATCAGAGGAGCGGGTATTTGTTGAAAAAATACGATGTGATCATAATCGGAGCAGGGCCGGCAGGAACATTCGCGGCATATGAGCTTATAGAAAAACAACCGAAATTGAAGATCGTTGTGCTCGAAAGCGGACAGGATATTTATCATCGTGTATGTCCGCTTTCGGCGGGAAAGGTCGATACGTGCATCAATTGTAAGCCGTGCAGTATTATGCGCGGTTTTGGCGGTGCGGGAGCGTTTTCGGATGGCAAGTATAATTTCACGACGAAATTTGGTGGATGGCTTAATGATTATCTGGCAGATGATAAAGTCATGGCGCTTATCGACTATGTCGATAAGATCAATATGAAACATGGTGCACCAGCCAAGGTTTTTAGTACGGAAAACAGCAATCTTGGGAAGAAAGCACTGGAACATGATCTTCATTTACTGGACGCACGTGTACGTCATCTTGGAACAGAGAACAATCTTAAAATGCTGGAGAAAACCTATGAATATCTTAAGGATAAGGTAGAGTTCCGTTTCAATTGTCCGGTAAAGACGATTTTACCGGAAACAGGCTGTGTACAGATTGTGACGGAAAGCGGCGAAGTGCTTGATGCGGATTATCTCATAGCAGCTCCGGGGCGGGCTGGGGCTGAGTGGTTTACGGATGAATGTAAGCGGCTGGGCCTAGAACTTTTTAATAATCAGGTGGATGTTGGCGTGCGTGTTGAAGTGCCAGATGCTGTTTTTAATCATATCACGGATGATGTCTATGAGGCGAAGCTCGTTTACAGGACAAAGCGTTATGGTGATCTTGTGCGGACGTTTTGCATGAATCCACATGGACATGTTGTTATGGAAAATACGGATGGTATTGTGACGGTAAATGGACATTCCTATAGTGATCCGAAGCTACAGAGTAAAAATACGAATTTTGCGCTGCTTGTCAGCAATCGTTTTACACAGCCTTTTAATGAACCGCATCAGTATGGTAAGCGTATTGCATCGTTCTCAAATATGCTTGGTGGTGGTATTATTGTACAGCGTTTTGGTGATCTTTTAAAAGGTCGTCGTACGAATGAACATCGTTTGGGTAAAAGTTTCACGAAACCGACACTTAAGGCGACGCCGGGAGATCTTA
The DNA here is from genome assembly GCA_002315155.1 of Megamonas sp. UBA1792. Next base: position 24,056 of record DCFY01000098.1, on the reverse strand, counting down.
GTCTCGTTCTGCCAAAGCGTCACCTTGATAATATTATTGAAATGATTAAGGCACTCAATGAAATTGCTCCGGGCATGACAAATGATGATACGCTTCTCTACGGGGTTGAGGTTAAGTTTTATAGCTCGCGTTTGTTACTCACGAAAGAGCTTGAGACAAAAATTGATAATGTATTTGCCGTTGGCGATGGCGCTGGTGTAACACGTGGACTATCGCAAGCCGGTGCTAGTGGTATTTATGTAGCCAGAACAATACTTTCCCGTATAAAAAGGCAGGATAATGCAGGGGTATGAAAAAGATTGACAGTACTTTACAATGCAGATAAGCAGAGCTGGTTCTTTGTGCGGAGGGGAAGATGCATGCTGGGTGTGATAGTGTAAAAGGTTACTGACAATACGGATTTTTATAGTATTCATGGTATACATGAATACAATTTTACATCCGTTGACAAGCAGCGTATGCATGAGTATAATAAGAACATCAACAAAGCAAATGGGCAATGAAGCCTTTATGAATCCGAAGGGTGGGTTTATGGGGGCTTTTTCTGTTTTCTGCTTTGTAAAGTGAATCAATTATAGTGCTAAACACAGAAGACAATGGCGTCTTGTTCGTTGGCATGCTTTTGCATGCAGACGGGCAGAGCGCTTTTTCTTTTGGAATATTTTATGAAGGGATGGGTAAAAAATGAAAAAGATAAGCACAGCAATTATAGCGATGTTCATGTGTATGGTAATCGCAGCTCCGGTGGCGCTGGCTGCGGATGGAGTGCCAGCAAAAATTGATACGGGGGATACGGCCTGGGTTCTTATAAGTGCAGCCCTTGTATTCCTGATGACACCGGGATTGGGATTTTTTTATGGTGGTATGGTAAGAGGAAAGAATGTATTGACGACGATTATGCAGAGCTTCTTTATTGTCGCATTGATTTCAGTGGAGTGGATTATTCTTGGCTATGCAATGACATTTGGTACAGATATCAATGGCTTTATTGGTAGTCTTGATAAAGTAGGTCTTGCAGGTGTTGGGATGAATGTTCTGGCAAACGGGACGATACCAGAACTGGCTTTTGTAGCATTTCAATGCATGTTTGCTGTAATTACACCTGCACTAATTACAGGTGCGTTTGCTGAACGTATGAAGTTTGGTGCATTTGCTGTATTTATTCTTCTTTGGGCAATTTTTATTTATAATCCAATGGCACACTGGGTATGGGGTGGTGGCTTCCTTGCACAGCTTGGTGCACTTGATTTTGCCGGCGGTCTTGTTATCCATATTCTTTCAGGTGTATCAGGGCTGACAATTTGTCTTTTGCTTGGTAAACGCCATGGTTATGGTAAACTGCCGATGCTGCCACATCATTTACCAATGACGGTGCTGGGCGCGGCACTTCTTTGGTTCGGCTGGTTTGGGTTTAATGCTGGTAGTGCACTGGGGGCAAATGCTCTTGCAGCAAATGCTTTTGTTACATCACAGGCAGCAGCAGCTTCAGCAACGCTTTCATGGGTTTGTATTGAATGGATTCATAATGGCAAGCCAACGATTCTTGGTGCAGCCAGTGGTTGTATAGCTGGTCTTGTAGCAATTACTCCGGCAGCTGGATTTGTTGCACCAATGCCTGCAGTGATTATTGGCCTTGTTGGTGGTGTAGTTTGCTATACGGCTGTCGCTGTCGTGAAAGGCAGATTGGGCTATGATGATTCGCTTGATGCTTTTGGCGTACATGGCGTCGGTGGTACCTGGGGTGCAATTGCAACAGGTCTATGGGCAACGAAGAGTGTCAATGAAGCAGGTGCGGATGGGTTGTTTTATGGCAGTTCGGATCTTTTGATTGCGCAGCTCATTTCTATTGTTATTGCTTATGCACTTGCAATTATTGGTTCTTATATCATATTTAAGGTGGTTAGTGCCTTCATGCAGGTGAGAGCTGATGAAAGTGAGGAAGTTTCCGGCCTCGATATTGTAGAACATGGCGAACGCGGCTATGCGCAGGCAATTATGACAGGGAATCCTCTTACGGGATCGGTAGAAGCATCTGCGATCACCATGCAGAGTATTGATATAAACAATAGGGCTGAGATTAGATAAAAAGTGACAAAGCAGCGAGGGGTGATGAGATGCGTAAGCTGACGAAAATTGATATCATTACACGACCAAGTAAACTGGAAGAAATTAAAGAAGCATTGAATAGTATTGGTGTGAAAGGTATGACGGTGAGTCAGGTTTATGGTTGCGGACTACAGAAAGGGCACACAGAGGTCTATCGCGGACGTGAATATGCAATGAATTTGCTGCCTGGGATAAAGGTAGAAACCGTTGTTTGTGAGGTGCCAGTGGAGAAAGTTCTGAAGACAGCAGAAAAAGTTCTTAAGACGGGTGAAGTTGGGGATGGGAAAATTTTTGTCTTCAATGTTGAAAATGCTGTACGTATTCGTACGGGAGTTGAAGGCGATGAAGCTATTCTGGACGAAAAATAGTCTTTTATCGTGAATTTGAATAAAAAGTCCTAAAAAAGAAGAGAATTATCACAAGAAAGTCATTATTTATCTTGAGATAGTTTTCTTTTTTTTGTATACTATAAGTACATACTGCATTTGGAAATTATAAGAACGGTGTAGACGAAATAATGCTTAAAACACTAGAAAAAGCAGGTGAGATTTTGTGGAAAAGATCAAAGTAATGGTCGTAGACGATTCTAGAGTTAGTCGTGCTATGCTAGCGGAAGTTCTTTCGAAAACAAATTTTGAGATTTGTGAGTATGCACAAAATTGTATGGAAGCCGTTGAAAAGTATCCAAAAGCAAATCCGGATATTATTACAATGGATATGAACCTTCCGGATGCAGATGGGATGGAGTGCAGCAGACAAATTCTTAAAATCAATCCCAAAGCGAAGATTGTCATGATCAGTGCCATGAAAGATGTAAATCTTATGATGCGGGGACATGCGGTTGGGATTAGTTCTTTTTTACAAAAGCCAGTGAATGCGAATGAACTCATTGATACTTTGCTTATGGTTTGTCAGAATAGAAAAGGGACGATTGATGTCTTAAGAGAGTCTTATGTAAAGGCATTTGTAAAAGCATTACAGAAGAGCTTGTTTAGTTTGGCAGGTGTGCACAGCAAGGTGAGCCTTTGTAGTGATGAGGGTCACGTTCTTGATATCGATGGAATCGCTGTAATTATTGGACTTACGGGAAATCCTGTAGGAAGAGCAATTGTGCATATGGATGCAAATACAATGAGATGTTTTTCCAAGGTAATTCTGGGGAAAGAGAATAATGAGGAATTATCAGAAGAAGAAGCACATGAATGTATTGAAGAGGCTGCGAATATTATTGTGGGCAGGGGTGTTTCCAGGGTTAATGACGTATTTAGTGATAAGGAAATGCGTATAACACCACCAGGAACGATTTGTGGAGCAAAGATCCGCATTGCGAATCCGAAGCTTACATCTTTTAATATTGTTGCTAAGACACGTTTGGGTGATTTTAAACTGAATATCGGATTTGCGGAGGGGGAATAAGAAATGGATGCGAAGCTGGTAAATCCATTTATGGATGCGTTTATGAATATTATGCCGCAAATTGGATTTCAAAACTTGAAAAGAAATAAGATTTCTGTACGGGATAAAGCGACGATGAGTCTTGGAGTTACTGTACTTGTAGGGTTTACCAAAGAAATTCGTGGAAGTGTTGCTTATAATATGACAGATGATACAGCTAAATTTATTGCTTCGACAATGATGATGGGGATGCCTGTTACTGCTTTTGATGAAATGGCACAGAGCGCGATCTCAGAGTTGTCGAATATGTTGACAGCAAATGCGGCAACAAATCTTACAGCAATGGGATTGGAAGTGGATATATCGACACCGAGTCTTTCGATTGGTGACAATTTTATGGTTAAGATTAGTAGTGAACAGTATTTATCAATCGAAATGGAGATTGATGGTCATGCTTTTGAGATAGACATTGCTGTACAATGATTTAAATATAAAAGCATAATATCCTTTAGACATAAAACAAGAATCTGCTGCATACGGTGGAGATTATCGTATGCAGCAGATTCTTGTTTTATGCATGTGCTTTAAGGTTGATGGATGGAATTGGTATGTTTGTCCAGCCGGTCGAATCGTGTGATCCGACCGGCTGGGCTTCTTTTTATTTTTTATGGTGTTTGACAAAGTTTTCAATACGGGCAAGTGCCTCAGAGATGTTAGAAATCGAAGTTGCATAAGAGCAGCGTACGTAGCCTTCACCGCAGTCACCAAAGGCATTGCCTGGTACAAGAGCGATACGCTCACTCATGAGGAGTTCTTCAGCGAACAATTCAGAGCTATAGCCAATAGAGCGGACGCTTGGGAATATATAGAAGGCCCCTTTGGGTTCGAAACATTCAAACCCGATCTTTGTCAGACCGTCATAAATGAGATGACGGCGCTTGTCATATTCGGATACCATTTTTTTCATGTACTTTTCACCATGGCGCAGTGCTTCGATTGCGGCAACTTGTGCCGTGATGGGTGCGCAGAGCATGGTGTATTGGTGAACTTTTGTCATGGCGGCAATGACGATTGGATTTGCAAGTGCATAGCCGATACGCCAGCCTGTCATTGCATAGGCCTTGGAGAATCCGTTCAAAAGAATCGTACGATCTTTCATGTGAGGTAGTGCAGCAAAGCAAATGTGCTCTTCATTGCCATAAGTAAGATCACCGTAAATTTCATCGGAAATAACGATAAGATCCTGTTTTTCAGCGAAGTCAGCAATTGCGAGTAAATCGGCACGGCGCATAACTGCACCTGTCGGGTTGTTCGGATATCCAATGAGAAGCGCTTTTGTTTTTGGTGTGAGATACTCTTCGAGCTCAGCTGGTGTGATGCGGAATTCATTTTCGATTTTTGCTGGTACAGCTACAGGTACGCCTCCAGCAAGAATCACACATGCTTTGTAGGAGACATAGCATGGCTCTGGTATAAGAACTTCATCACCAGGAGCGATAATCGCACGCATTGCGAGGTCGAGTCCTTCGCTGACACCGACTGTTACAAGGACGTCCTGGGCAGCAGAATAATCGAGGTTATAGCGATTTTTATGAAGCTGCACGATTTCCTGACGAAGTTCCATAAGGCCGCGATTAGCGGTATAGGAAGTATAGCCCTGCTCAAGGCCATAGACGCAGCTCTCACGGATTGACCATGGTGTGACGAAGTCTGGTTCGCCGACACCAAGAGAGATGACGTCATCCATCTCAGCGGCGATGTCAAAGAATTTGCGTATGCCGGACGGAGCAATGGAATTTACGGCTGGTGAGATGCAATTTTCCCAGTTCATGGCGAGACCACCAGCCTGTGATCGCGTTCCTTGTCATTTATGATGACACCATCTTTTTTGTAGGGCTTAAGCATGAAGTGACTGCGTGTTGTTGTGACGCCTTCAATTGTCGAAAGGCGCATAGCAACAAAGTTTGCAACATCGCGTAGAGATTTTCCTTCAATAATGACAAGCAGATCGAAACTACCTGACATAAGATAGACAGTGCGGACTTCATCAAAACGATAGATGCGTTCGGCAATGGCATCGAAACCAACTTCACGCTGTGGTGTTACATTTACCTCAATAATGGAGGTAACCGTATCATCACCAAACTTTTCCCAATTAATAAGCGTGGAATAGTTTAAAATGACCTTGTCCTTCTCAAGTTGCTGTATTTGCTGGTCTACCTCATATTCGCTGCGATGCAGCATCGAGGCAAGTTCACTTACGGGACGGCGTGCGTCATGCTCCAGAAGTTCCAGTAATTCTCTCATAAAAATTCCTCCTATCTTTTTTTGTATATTTTGTTAAAAGGAAACAAAAAAGCCCTCATCCAAAAAGGACGAGGACAATTGTTCCCGTGGTACCACCTTAGTTGAGCCTTAGGGCTCACTCAATACCCTTAACGCTGGTATGCGGCAGGCTTTTATCTCCAGAAGGAGGCCGGCAGCTCGTGAGTAGCTTTCCATTTTTATTTCTGACGATTCGCAGCAACCATCGTCTCTCTGAAAAAAATTAAAATGTACTCTCTCAGTCATTGCATATATTTGTATATGATAATATCATAGGTAATAGTAATATTGCAAGAACATTTTTGTGGAATGGAAAAACATATACAATAATTGCTAAAAATAGTACAATAATGGGGAAATATGTTAGCTAACAGGTGCTTGTTGCTGTTTTTGCTTTTATTCCCGATAACTTGCATCGACACCTGTCTTTTTGAAAAAGAATTTTGAAATGTATGCTTTCACTCATTGCATATATTTGTATATTTGTATAAAATAATATTATAAACAACAGGACTGTTTTATGAATGAAAAAGGGAGCGATTTTTAATGATTGTTGGCAGCATTAATAATGTTGGCGAGGAAATTGTAAAATATGCGGCAACTATACAAAAAGCATTGGTGTTTTTACAGAGCCACGATTTTACGAAAATGGCTATGGGAAAGTATCCGATTGATGGAGAACGTGTTTTTGCACTTGTACAGAGCTACAATACGCGTGCTTTGACTGACTGCAGACCGGAAACACATAAAAAATTCCTTGACATTCAGTATTTGGTGAAGGGCAAAGAGTACATGGGTTGGTGTGCACTAGGCCATGCCATTAAGGTTGCTGAAGTCTATGATAATGACAAAGATGTTACTTTTTATAAAGAACTTATTCCGGAAAGCAATATTCTTTTATCAACTGGGGTCTTTGCTATTCTTTATCCAAATGATGTGCATCGTCCAGGTGGTGCTGTCGAAGGGAAATCTTCACCAGTAATAAAAGTAGTTGTTAAAATTGCTGTGAATACCTTATAATAATAGCCAGATGCGGTGGAGCTTCATGCACTACTGCATCTAATTGCTTTAGTGGCATAGTACCAATAAGTTACTCTTGTAGTGAATCAATTTTTTGGAGGCTGGTAATTTCATGACTGTAAGAAGAATTTTTGTAGAAAAACGGCAGGGATTTTTTGATATCCCGGCACAGGCACTTTGTTCAGATCTTCGGGAAAGCTTTGGTCTTACTGATTTGAAGGCAGTTCGTATAATTAAACGTTACGATATTGAAGGCTTAAGTGATGAGGAATACCGCCAGACAAGATCCGTTGTTTTTTCTGAACCACCGGTAGATATTGTTTATGATGAAGGTTTACCGGAGTTTTCGAATTCGCGTATGTTTGCTGTAGAATATCTGCCGGGGCAGTACGATCAGACAGCAGATTCAGCTGCTCAGTGTGTACAGCTTGTTACACAGAAGGAAAGACCTGTTATCACGACAGCAAGAGTTATAGTCCTTGTAGGTGATATTGATGATGTAAATTTTGCAAAAATCAAAGAGTACTGTATCAATGCAGTAGAGTCGCGCGAAGCTTCACTGAAAAAACCGGAAACGCTCAATATGCAGCTTGAGGTACCATCAGATGTAGAGCTGCTAACAGGTTTTGCAACGATGCCAGAGGAAAAACTGCAGGCTTTTATGGATGAACGAGGGTTTGCTATGAGCTTTGAGGACCTGAAATTTTGCCAGACGTACTTCCTTGATACAGAAAAAAGAGATCCGACGATTACAGAACTTCGTGTAATCGATACATATTGGTCTGATCATTGCCGCCATACGACTTTTACAACAGCAATTGATCTTGTCGATATTGATGAGGGCTATTTTGCACCCTCAATCGAGAAGGCCTATCGGCAGTATCTGCAGGATCGGGGAGAACTTTACACGACAAAGCGTGCTGTCACACTCATGGATATTGCTGTTATTGGTATGAAGGTGTTACGGAAACAAGGTAAGCTGGAAGATCTCGACAAATCTGAAGAAATCAATGCCTGTAGTATTGTTGTAGATGCAGATATCAATGGAAAAGATGAAGAATGGCTTGTCATGTTTAAGAATGAAACGCATAATCATCCGACGGAAATTGAACCGTTTGGTGGTGCAGCGACATGTCTTGGCGGCGCGATTCGTGATCCGCTCTCAGGAAGGTCCTATGTCTATCAGGCGATGCGTGTGACAGGTGCGGCAGATCCGCGCCGTAAGGTATCGGAAACACTGCCTGGCAAGCTGCCACAAAAGAAAATTGTCTTGGGCGCAGCATCAGGCTACAGCGCTTATGGGAATCAAATTGGGTTGGCGACTGGGCAGGTAACAGAAGTTTATCATGAAGGATTTATGGCGAAGCGTCTTGAAATTGGTGCAGTTATCGCAGCAGTTCCTAAATGCAATGTTGTACGCGAAGTTCCGCAGGTGGGCGATGTCATTGTGCTTGTTGGTGGCCGCACGGGCCGTGATGGCTGTGGCGGAGCAACAGGGTCTTCGAAGGAGCATACGAAAGAATCTCTTACGTCCTGCGGTGCAGAAGTTCAAAAAGGGAATCCACCGACGGAGCGTAAGATCCAGCGAATGTTTCGAAATCCGATGGTAAGCCGTATGATTAAACGCTGCAATGACTTTGGTGCCGGAGGTGTGGCCGTTGCTATCGGTGAGCTTACTGATGGGCTCATTATTAATCTTGATAAGGTGCCAAAAAAATATGAAGGACTTGATGGCACAGAACTTGCTATTTCAGAATCGCAGGAACGCATGGCGGTCGTTATTGATGCCAGTAACCTGGATGATTTTATAAGATATGCCGATGTAGAAAATTTAGAAGCGACGATGGTTGCACAGGTTACGACGAACGAACGTTTACTTATGAAGTGGCGTGGAAAGGATATTGTAAATCTAAGTCGTGCTTTTCTTGATACGAATGGTGTGCGTCAGCATGTCAATGTAAAGATTACATCACCGGATGAAAAAAATTGCTATTTTGATAGAATCCCGTTAGTGGTGAAGAAGTGTGGTAATGATCTCGAAAAGGCATGGCTGGAAAATCTGAAGGATCTCAATGTCTGCAGTCAGAAAGGGCTTGCTGAACGCTTTGATTCAACGATTGGTGGTAATACCGTCCTTATGCCATTTGGTGGCAAGCATCAGATGACACCAGCTGAAGGTATGGTTGCAAAACTGCCGGTACAGGGTGGAGAAACGACAACAGCTACGGCAATGACCTTTGGCTTTAATCCATATCTTATGGATTGGAGTCCCTTTCATGGTGCTGTCTATGCAATTGTTGAAGCAGCAGCGAAAATGGTGGCACTTGGCGGTAGAAGTGACAAGATTCGTTTGACATTCCAAGAGTATTTTGAAAGCCTTGGTAAGGATAGTGAAAAGTGGGGAAAACCTTTCAGCACGCTTCTTGGTGCGCTGCTTGCACAGCATGCGCTTGAGATACCGGCAATTGGAGGTAAGGACTCCATGTCAGGAACTTTTATGGACCTTACAGTGCCGCCTTCAATTGCAGCTTTTGCCGTAGCTGTGATGAAAGCGGATGGTGCAGTTTCACCGGAATTTAAGTTTGTAGGCAATAAGGTATATCTTGTACCGGCATCGTACGATGAACAGAAACTGCCGATATTTGCGAAGCTGAAGTTGAATTTTGCGAAAGTCAGCCAACTTATTAGTGAAAAAAAAGTATTTGCTGCACAGAGTGTAAGAGTCGGTGGTATTGCGGCGGCTGTTACAAAAATGTGTCTGGGTAATGGAATTGGCTTTACCTTTGGGAAAGCTATTAAGAAGGAAGAACTTTTTAAATGCAGCTATGGGTCGATTATTCTTGAGATTTCTGATCAGACGGATGTATCGACAATCCTTGCCGGGACAGACTACTATGAGCTTGGCACGACAGTGGCTGTTCCAAGTATCGTTTGCGGGAATGCGGTCATCAGTATTGCTGAAGCAGCGAAGGCATATTGTTCAACACTGGAAAAAATTTTCCCGACGAAGACGAAGGAAAACATGAAGGCAGCGAATTCCGTATTCTACAAACAGGGTAATAAAGTTACGGCAGAGACATCTTATGCGAAGCCGCGCATTTTCATCCCCGTGTTCCCAGGAACGAACTGTGAGTATGATTCAGCCCGGGCGTTTGAAAGAGCTGGTGGCTTAGTTGAGACACTTATCGTGCGCAATCTTGTACCAGCGGCTGTCGAAGAATCGGTTGATGCAATTGTCCGGGGTATACGGGCATCACAGATAATCATGCTGCCAGGTGGATTTAGTGGTGGCGACGAACCGGATGGGTCGGGCAAGTTCATCGCGGCAATGTTCCGTAATCCGCGCATCAAAGAAGAGGTTATGAAGCTCTTGCAGAAGAGGGATGGACTTATGCTTGGTATTTGTAATGGTTTTCAGGCGCTTATAAAGCTTGGTATTGTACCGTATGGTGAGATTCGCGATCTTAGTGAAGGTTCACCAACGCTTACGCACAACTCGATTGGACGTCATGTATCGTGTATGGTGCAGACGAAGGTTGTATCTAATCTTTCACCTTGGTTTAATAACGTCAAAATTGGTGATGTTCATACAGTTGCTGTATCTCATGGAGAAGGTCGCTTTGTTGCGGATCATGAGGTTATTGCATCAATGCGTATACGTGGACAGATAGCAACACAGTATGTTGATGCGCTTGGTAATCCGTCGCTTGAAATCCCGTACAATCCGAATGGCTCTGTCAATGCGATTGAGGGTATCACGAGCCCAGATGGACGCGTACTTGGTAAGATGGGCCATTCAGAGCGCATTGGCGAAAATATATCGGCGAATGTTCCGGGACAAAAAGATCAGCAGCTCTTTGAAGCTGGCATCCGGTACTATAAATAAAATCGTAATAATGAAAAAAGGATGTTGTGAAAAAAGCAGCATCCTTTTTATTGTTAAATTGTTTTCAGATCAGGGAAAAGCAGGCTGCAAACTTGACTTTATCGGTGAAATATGATTTTATATTACTATGAGTTTAGTATTACTAAACAAAACTTATAGTGAAGAGAATTTTTAGAGAAGGGTGTTTATGGAGAAAATTGGCGGGAAAATTAAGCGGATGCGTGTTCAGAAAAACCTTACACAAGAAGAATTGGCCGACCGCTGTGAATTGTCTAAAGGCTTTATATCACAAGTGGAACGGGATCTGACGTCGCCGTCGATTGCGACGCTTGTCGATATTCTTGAGTGTTTGGGATCTAATTTGCGTGAGTTCTTTGCCGGAGGGCAGGATGAGAAAGTTGTATTCAGAGTAGCTGATGTTTTTGAAAAAGAAAATTTGGAAATGGGACAAAAAATAAAATGGCTGATTCCAAATGCACAGAAGAACACGATGGAACCTATTCATTTGACCTTAACCGCTGGAGGCCGTACGGATATTGAGCTGCCACATGAAGGTGAAGAGTTTGGCTATGTGATAGGGGGCACTGTTTTTTTGCACCGGGGACAGAATAAATATAAGGTGCAAAAGGGCGAGAGCTTTTATTTTATACCGGATACAGAGCATTACATATCAAATGAAGGTAAGTATGCGGCATTTGTATTGTGGATAGCATCTCCGCCCAGCTTTTGAGAGAAAGGGCAGATCTATAGTAAAAAATGGACTTATAAATTTAGTTAATATCGGTAAGGTTTTTGTTGAGAAAATGGTACTGAAGAATATGAAAATACTTGATGATTTTGCGAAAAATATCGTAAGTTCTAATAAAGCATGAATAGAAGTTAAAGCAGCAAGGTGATACAAAATAAATAAGGCGGCAGACAATTGATCTTCATCGATTGTCTGCCGCCTCGTTTTATAGTAAAAGAAAGAGTATAGATTTATTTTGTTGGAGTACTATCTTTGTCAAATATCATATTGTCGAAGGTACCATTTTCAAGATAGTTAATCTCCATCGGTTTTACATTGTAAAAATGCAGATTACGGAAAACAAGATCCTTATGCGGCATTTCGGCTAAGCCTTGTACTGTTATGGATGGACCGCCTGTTTTATCGATAGTGCAGTTCTCGATAGTGATATTCTTGAATTGCCCTGGAACGGCGGCTTTTTTATATTCAATAACGGAATTTGGATCGAAGTAGCCGGAAGTAAAGATGAAGGCTTGTTCACCGATATCTTTCAATGCATTGTCGCGGAAAAGAATATTTCTAGCACCACCGCCCATAGGCGGGGTTGTCTTGGCACGGAAACCAACATCTGTTTTTTCAATGATATTGTCTTCTGCAAGAATTTTTTCAATCCAGGCGCCCGTGTGGCTGCCAGTAACAATTGCACCATGACCATGATGGAAATAGTTATTGAATATCCAACTGTTTGATGTTGGGCGTTCTTTTGCCGCTGCATCGCCCATGCCGGCAGCGAAATTCATGCCATCGTCGCCTGTGTCAAAATAGTTATTCATGACAATAAGCCCATTGCTGAGAACGGATTCAATACCATCGCCATTATTGCAGTCAAATGTCTTGATTGTTGCATTGTTTACCGTAATATTTTGGCATTTAATATTGACGATTGTATGATTGGCTGGATTTTGAAAAGTAAGACCGTCACCATAGTAGACATTTTTTACACCGCGAAGCGTGATGAGATTGGAACGGCGCGGGTAGGCCTGCTTGAAGGTCATGCCAGAGGCTATGAGCTTTTCTACCTGGTTTTTTGCGAGTGTGCCGATATTGAGAACATGGTTTGGGTCATATACACCATTTTTATCGGTTTTGTTATTTGCTTTAGAATAACTGCCTGTTTCTGTTTTCTTCCAACCGTTGCCATCGATAGTGCCATTGCCGATGATACGGATGTTTTCTATAGGAACATTATCCGTTGAGCTGGCATTGATAAGGGCATAGTAACGATCGTCTGAATAGGAATAAAGTCTGTAATTGAAAGGATAGGCTGCCGGATCTTCTGAACCGAGAAGTATTCCGCCTTTTGCAACTTCAAGTGTCATATTGCTGTGCAGCCAAAGAGCGCCGCTCTTATAAGTTCCTGACGGAACAAGCACAGTACCGCCTTTTTGGCAGGCATCAATCGCTTTTTGAATCGATTTTGTATTCATCGTTATACCATCGCCGACAGCACCATAGTCCGCAATATTATAAATCGGTGATAAAGCTGCTGTCTTTTGGATAATACTCTTACTATCGGACGATTCTTTACCATGTGCATCAACGGAACGTACGGTAAAGGTATAGGATGTGTTAGGCTGCAGGCTTTTTACCATATAATTGTGCAAAGATATTTTTTCTGCGTGTTGATTATCTGTTGCAGCATAAAAAGCATGAATATGTTCTGTAGCGGCTGTAGCAGGTGCTTCTTTTGTATTGCCGATACGTTTATCATTCATATAAATGTTGTAGGAAACGATATCTGTATAATTTGAAGGCTTTTCCCAAGTAAGAGAGAGTGAAGCGTTATCATAGGCCAATGCTGGTACTGTAAGATTTTGTGGAGCACTTGGATTTGCACTGACAGAAAGTGCGGGTGAAAGTACAAGTGCTAATGCAAGACCTGATAATGTGTGTTTCAGCTGTTTTTTCACAAGAATACCACCTTACTACTTTATTTGGACTGTTTGAGTCAGCCTGATTATTTTGCTTTAGAACGTGATTTGTTATATCAGAAGAAGTATTCAATCTGTGTGCGCAGCCATTTTTCACTTGTTTTATCTGCACCGGTGAGGTCTTCACTCTGCAGCCAGCGGGTTGTCCAGAGAACATTTTTAGTTGGAACGTATTTATAAATGAGCTGCCAGCCTTTGCGTCCATAGTTATTATCTTTGATATCGAATGAAGATTTAATATAGGAGGCTTTTTCCAAATGAATATAATCAAGCGAGACGGCCCAGGAATGCGGTATGTTTTTATCGGCGATATGATAATCAAAGCCGAAATTATAGCCAGTGTTTTCAGCACTTCTACTGGATTTTGCATAGTCCGCACCAAAAGTCAGATCTTTGGTGAGCTTCTGGTCAAAGGCAATTTCACCGATATTTGTGTCTTCATATTCTTTTGTGCCAGAGTATCTGCCGTTACCCATTGTATGATAGAAGGCACCGTAGAGCGTTGTCTTATCTGTAAGCGGATATTCGGCATCAATCTGGAAGTAGTTAATGCCGAAGTTTCCCGGGTTAAGATCGGACTTATTGATGCCGCGGTCATCTGTCCACGTGGTGTTTGTTGTATCACGCGTACTTGAATTATAATCTGGTTTACCATAGGTTACATTTACTTTTGCTTTATTGCCGAAACTGTAAGAAAGTCCTGTATAGTATTCATTCATGACCATACTATTGATTTCACCGGCTTTATCGCGTCCGACTTTCAAGGTGCCACTGCCGAGTGGACCTTTAACATAAAGTCGTGACATATCAAACTGACCGTTTGTATTTTCCTGACCGCCGCGATCCTGACCGTCGCCATCACGGGCACCAAGAAAGCGAACAAGTGCATTCCAACCGCTGCCGAGATGGGTTTGACCGGTTAATTCATAATAGTAAGAGGTATCCTTAACACCTGTGCCGGTGTAGTCACCTGCTTTATGGTTACTGTCTGTTTTATGATCATAACGAAGCCGAGCTTCACCACTCCAGGTAACTGCATCTGGTTTTTTCGGCTCAGCAGCTTTGGCAATATCGCTTGAATGAATGACAGGCGCTGTACCAACACGGACATGCATGTCACCGAGTTCATCTTTGAATTCGTTTTCAAGGCTGAGAATTTGTTCTTTATCGGCATCGTTAGCCTTATTGATGTTTGACATCGCTTTGGCAGCGAATACGGCCATTTCATAGCGAGTCAAAGGTCTGTCTTTGCGAAAGTCACCTGCGGTGTAACCATCAATCAAGCCATCCTGTACAAGTGTATCAACGGTAGAATAAGACCAGTTGTCGAGTGGTATTGAAGCAAATGGATTATCTGTTGCTGCAAATGCAGCACTTTCCATACCTAAAGTGACCATGAATGCTAAACTCATTGCTAATTTTCTTTTTTTCATTCTTTTTCTCTCTCCTTTGATTTTCCTTGGTATTGTTTAAGTAAATTACTATTGCTAAATCCCTTCTCTAAAAGTATAAACAAATGATAACTTTCAGTAAATTGAACATATTTAGACAAATCTGTAATATATTAAGTTATTTTCGGTTTTTACGTTAAACTGTCTAAATATAAATAAATATCGATAAAATAATCTGAAAAAAATTGCCGGGGAGAAAGCTGGAAATGAAAGCTGATTGAGCTTTTGTTACATACAGAAATAATGTAAAAATAAACAGAAAATGTATAATGAAGTGTAAGCAACTTTGTTTTGTGCTTATTTAACTGAATATTATGTGAAATGAATAGCAGAATGTTTGATAAAATAATATAGGTTTTAAGATGCGGGGTAAATATATATAATATGACTTTATAAAAAGCACCTAATCCTTTGTATATCAAGGCGTTTATCGCTGATTGTGTAAAGACAAAAACAAATAGTAAAGTGTAAAAGATGATTGATCTTTCTTGGTTAATTTAACAGAATAAACAAATAATAATAGATAATAATAGAAAAATAACAAATATCTATAAAAAAAAATACAAAACAGTATTGAAATTTTGATAAAATAAGATTAAAATAAAAAGTGTGATAACGAAAGAAACAGAAAAGAGGCTGTTAGTATGAACGCAAGCGAAAAGGCAGATGTTGTCATCATCGGCGGCGGTGTCACGGGGACAGCTATTTTGCGTGAGCTATCGAAATATGAGCTTAAGTGCATCTTAGTTGAAAAAGAACTGGATATTGCTTCGGAGACGACAAAGGCGAATAGTGCAATTCTCCATGCGGGTTTTGACGCGAAGCAGGGAAGTATGAAGGCAAAAATGAATGTAGCTGGCAATAGATTATATCATGAGCTCAAGCAAGAGCTGGATCTTGATATTGAATGGACGGGTTCTCTTGTTGTAGCCACGGATGCAGTGGAAATGGAAACAGTGAAGGAACTTTTTACACGGGGCAGAGAGAATAGTGTTGAAGGGTTGGAAATCTGGTCGGCAGAGCAGGTGCTTAAGACCGAGCCAAATCTCAGCCAAGAAGTAAAAGGGGCACTTTGGGCACCGACTGCTGGTGTTTGCTGGCCGTTTGGAATGGCAATTGCCTTTGCGGAAAATGCTGTAATCAATGGAGCTGAAATTGTACGGAATTGTACGGTCGAAGGTCTTGATGTTGTAGATGGAAAGATTTGTGGTGTACGGACGAGTCAGGGGACGATTAAAGCAAAATATGTCATTAATGCAGCTGGTGTACATGCAGATGAAATCAGCCGTCTGGCTGGTGATAATAGCTTTACGATTCATCCACGCAAAGGGGAATATGTTCTTTTTGATAAAACGGCACGTGAACAAATGGTGAAAGGAATAATTTTCCCGACACCGAGTAAGACATCGAAAGGAATTCTTGTGTGTACGACAACACATGGCAATACATTTGTCGGCCCCAATGCACAGGATATGGATGATGATGATAAGGAGGATACAGCCGTTACACCGCAGGGTATGCAGGAAATCTTGTCATCGGCGCGCAAACTTTTGCCGAATATACCAGTTGGTGCAGCAATTACGGAATTTAGCGGGATTCGTGCCGTATCCAGTACAGGTGATTTTATTCTGGGAGAATCTGAAAAGGTTAGTGGCCTTATTCAGGCAGCTGGTATACAATCACCGGGTTTAACCTCGGCTCCGGCAATTGCAGAATACATTACATCTATTGTTTTAAAAAAAGAACCTGATATACAAAAGAAAGCAAATTTCAAAAGAAACCGACCGAAACATAAGATGTTCCATCGCTTATCGCATGAAGAACAGGCTGAACTTGTAAGGGAAAACAAACTGTATGGACGTGTAATTTGTCGATGTGAAACCATCACGGAAGGTGAAATTATGGATGCAATTCACAGGCCTTGTGGAGGCTGTACAGTTGATGGCGTTAAACGCCGGACAAGAGCAGGAATGGGGCGCTGTCAGGGTGGCTTCTGCGGCCCTCGTATTACGCAGATTCTTTCGCGTGAGCTTGGTATACCTGTGACGGCAGTGCGGAAGGAAAGTGCGGATTCCCAGATGTTTTATGAGAAAGACCAGAAGAACGGAGGGAATGCATGATGGAAAATTTATATGATGTAGTAATTGTCGGCGGAGGCCCGGCCGGGCTTTCTGCCGCATACAGTGCATACAAAAATGGTGCGAAGAAAATTCTGGTCCTCGAACGTGATCGTGAGCCGGGGGGGATTTTGCAGCAGTGTATCCATAACGGTTTTGGTTTGCACCACTTTAAGGAAGAGCTTACGGGTCCTGGTTATGCACACCGCTGTATGGAACTCGTCAAAGATAAACCGGAAATTGAAATACTTGTTGATACAATGGTACTTGATGTACAGGCAGATAAAACGGTTATTGCAGTTAATCCGGAAAAAGGTCTTATGACCATCAAGGGGAAAACGATTATTCTTACGATGGGGTGTCGCGAAAGAACGCGTGGTGCAATCCGCATTCCGGGTGAACGTCCGGCGGGCGTATTCACAGCGGGGGCGGCACAACGCATGGTTAATATGGAGGGTTATCTGCCAGGCAAAAAAATTGTTATCCTTGGTAGCGGAGATATTGGTCTTATTATGGCACGTCGTATGTCACTTGAAGGATGCAAGGTACAGGCTGTTCTCGAAATCTGTCCTTTCTCCAATGGGCTAACACGTAATATTGTACAGTGCCTCAAGGACTATGATATTCCACTTTATTTGTCACATACGATTACGAAGATTAAGGGGAAAGGGCGAGTCGAAGGAATTACAGCTGCCAAAGTAGATGATAAAATGCAAATAATCCCAGGATCGGAATTTGATATTGATTGTGATACGTTGTTATTATCGGTAGGCCTTATTCCGGAAAATGAACTTTCGCGTGGGTTGAAGCTTAAGATGCATCCCCTCACGAATGGTCCGATTGTTGACCAGCATCGCGAGACAAGTGTAGAGGGAATATTTGCTGCCGGAAATGTTGTCCATGTCCATGATCTTGTCGATTTTGTGTCGGAAGAGGCGGAAATTGCCGGTAAATATGCTGCAATTACAGCAATTGGTAGTATAGGAGCGAAAACACAGGATGTTGAAATACAACCCGGCGAGGGGATACGTACGTGTGTACCACAGCATATTGCTGTGTCTGAAGCTGGCGAAACAGTACGTCTTTTTATGCGTGTGCGGCAACCAATGCGCAAGGTAAAATTGGAGATCATGTCTGACGGAGAAATGCTTTTCACTAAGATGCTGCCAGTTGCAAAGCCGAGTGAAATGATAGCTGTTAATCTGCCAGCAGAAAAAATAGAACAGATAAATGGCACGATTCAGGTTGTCATTAAGGAGGTGTAAGCATGGCAGTAGAAAAAAAAGTATTGACTTGCATTACTTGTCCAATCGGTTGTGAGATAACGGCTGAGCTTACGGATGGTGTAATAACATCAGTTGTGGGAAACAGTTGCCCGCGTGGGGAAAAATACACAAGGGAAGAACTCACTGCACCACGCCGTATGTTAACTTCTACGGTTCGGCTGGAAGGCGGCAGAATGTCGTTGCTGCCAGTTGTATCGGAGAAAACTCTCCCAAAAGAGAAAATTCTTTCCTGTGCAGAAGCACTGCGCAGCGTCAGAGTAAAAGCACCGATAAAAGAAGGTACTGTTATATGTGAAAATATTCTGGGGCTTGGTGTAAATATCATCGCAAGCCGGGATATGGAACGTGTGTAAAAAGCATATTTATGTTAGCTATGTTTATTAGGTATATGATATGGTATCCTTAAAAAAATAAGGAGGCTGCTTTATGCGAAGAATAGTATTGTTGTGTTCAGCCGGGGTGTCGACGAGCCTGCTTGTAAGAGAGATGCAAAAGGAAGCTAAACGCCTGGGATATGAATGCAGTATAAAGTTTTATCCGCTTTCCGG
>DCFY01000098.1:0-4868 GCA_002315155.1 Megamonas sp. UBA1792 | reverse complement strand
AAGTATCCCGAAATTCCCGCTGCAGTTATTCCACAGGAAATGTATGGCGAAGCAGATGCAGTGGCTGTTTTGGACTTTGCTCAAAAAATGGTGGGAGATTATTGAGCATCAAAAAAATTTAGATTTTGTTTGATGAAGATGGTTTGTTTTAAAAAAGTGCATACCATATCATTTATTTATACGACCTCGTTCTTTGTACGGACATAGTTGGATATTCTGTCACACCTGTTGTTATGGGTGGTACAGACAGAGAATCCAATAAGTGTAAATTAAAAGGAGGACTTTGAAAAATGGCAAAACAGTATGTAATGGCAATGGATGCAGGGACGACAAGTAACCGGGCAATAATCTTTGATAATAATTCAAAGGTTATTGGTGTATCGCAAAAGGAATTCACACAACATTTTCCGAATGCAGGCTGGGTAGAACATGATGCAGAAGAAATATGGAGTACGATGTCGACGGTTATGAAAGAAGCTGTGGAACAAGCTGGTATTGCTGCCAGCGATATTTCTGCAATCGGTATAACGAATCAACGTGAAACAGCTGTTGTCTGGGATAAAAAAACTGGACGGCCAATTTATAATGCAATTGTCTGGCAGTCTCGTCAAACTTCTGAAATATGTGAAGATTTAAAAAAGCGCGGTTTAACAGACGAATTTAAAGAAAAGACAGGACTTGTTATCGACGCATATTTTTCTGGTACAAAGGTCAAATGGATACTTGATAATGTAGAGGGGGCAAGAGAACAAGCAGAAAGAGGAGAGCTTCTATTTGGTACAATTGACACATGGCTTATCTGGAAACTTACGGGTGGAAAAGTACATGTCACGGATTATTCAAATGCATCACGTACGTTGATGTTCAATATCAGAGAACTTCATTGGGACGATAAACTGCTTGAATATTTGACAGTACCAAAGTCAATGCTGCCGGAAGTTCACTCTTCGAGTGAAGTCTATGGCAATACAATTCCATCGATTCTTGGAGCAGCTATACCAATTGCAGGTGCGGCCGGTGATCAGCAGGCAGCTCTTTTTGGTCAGACCTGCTTTGAACCGGGCATGGCAAAGAATACGTATGGAACAGGCTGCTTTATGCTTATGAATACAGGGACAAAGATTCATACATCTGAAAATGGTCTTGTTACGACAATTGCATGGGGGCTTGATGGAAAAGTTGAATATGCACTTGAAGGCTCAATCTTCGTTGCAGGTGCAGCAATACAATGGCTGCGCGATGGTATTCGTCTGATTGATACAGCACCAGATTCTGAATGGGTTGCTAAAAAGGTAAAAGATACGGGTGGTGTTTATGTAGTGCCAGCATTTGTTGGTCTTGGCGCACCTTATTGGGACATGAATGCGCGCGGTATGATTATTGGTATTACGCGCGGCACGACAAAAGCACATATTGTTCGTGCAACGCTGGATTCGATGGCATATCAGACGCGTGATGTACTCAGTGCAATGGAAGCGGATTCACATATCAAACTTGCTGCACTTAGGGTGGATGGCGGTGCTGTAGCGAATAATGTTCTCATGCAATTCCAGGCTGATTTACTTGGAGTTCCTGTAGATCGTCCACAAATTATTGAAACGACGGCTCTTGGTGCAGCTTATCTGGCTGGACTGGCTGTAGGCGTTTGGAAATCAAAAGATGAATTGAAGCACACATGGAAGCTCGATAATCGTTTTGAACCGCAGATGCAGTCGGAAGAAGCAGATACACTTTATAAGGGCTGGCGTAAGGCAGTAAAACATTCTATGCATTGGCTTGATGAAGATTGATAATTGTTTTTTAGTGCCTTTTGGAAAGATGTTTAAGTGTTTTATTATTGAAATTTTATTAAACAGAAGGAAAGAGGGACAAGCATGGATAATTTATTAGGTGAATTCTTTGGAACTTTGGTACTTATCATATTTGGGGCGGGTGTCTGTGCAAACTGTAGTTTGACAAAATCAAAGGGGCAAGGCGGAGGCTGGATCTGTATAGCAACAGGCTGGGGATTTGCAGTTCTCATGGGAGTTTACACATCGGTTTCATTAGGTGCGCCGCAGGCGGATCTCAATCCGGCTGTTACGCTGGCAAAATCATTTATCGGTATCTATACGGCATCGCAGGTAATTACTACTTCGCTTGCACAGATAGCGGGAGCATTTTGCGGTGCAGCCATTGTTTGGCTGGCATATCTCCCCCATTGGGCAGCAACTGAAGATAAACCAACGAAGCTTGGTGTATTCTGCACAGCCCCGGCAATCCGCAGTGCGGGAGCGAACTTCCTGTGCGAATTAATTGGTACGGTAGTTCTTATATTTCTTATTTGGGCAATTTTTAATAAAGCAAACGGTCCTTTGCCACCGGCTTTTGGTCCGTATCTTGTTGGCATTCTGATTTGGGCAATAGGCCTCAGCCTTGGTGGTCCTACGGGTTATGCAATTAACCCGGCTCGTGACTTTGGTCCGAGACTGGCACATGCAGTTTTACCGATTGCCGGTAAGGGCGAATCAGACTGGGGCTATGCCTGGGTGCCAATTCTTGGCCCGTTGGCCGGTGGCTGTGTAGCCTATGCCATTGCGGCAATGATTCATTTGGTTTGAGACACTGTTATTTGTAAAAGAATAAGTATCTGCGTTGTAGACAGACATAGGACATAAACGAAAAGATGTTTATGTCCTAGCGTCTTTTTACGGTTTCATAATGATGCATTTTGTCTAAGTATATTGTTATAATATAGGAGGAATATAAATGAAGAAAATTATTAATGAGGTAGATAAGGTTGAGGAGCAAATGACGCTGGGTTTGGTCAAGGCATTTCCCCAAAAACTGAAGAAACTGGATTGTGGAACTGTGATTATAAGAGCGGAGAAAAAGCAGGGGAAAGTTGCTCTTGTAAGCGGCGGCGGGAGTGGTCATGAACCGGCACATGCTGGTTTTGTTGGTGAAGGTATGCTGGACTGTGCTGTTGCTGGTCCGGTGTTTACGTCACCTACACCAGATCAAATCTATGAAGGCATAAAGGCTGTTGTAACAGAAAAGGGTGTTCTTTGTGTAGTAAAGAATTATACGGGCGATGTCATGAACTTTGAAATGGCAGTCGATATGGCAAAGGATGAAGGTATCAATGCACAGTATGTCGTTGTAAACGATGATGTTGCTGTCAAAGATAGTTTGTATACGACAGGTCGTCGTGGTGTTGCCGGAACAATTCTTGTTCATAAGATTGCTGGTGCAAAGGCGGAACAAGGCGCGAACCTTGATGAAGTCACAGCCGTTGCTAATAAAGTTATAGGTAATGTTCGTACGATGGGGATGGCAATCAAACCATGTACGGTACCGGCAAATGGTAAACCGGGTTTTGAACTGGCTAATGATGAAATGGAAATTGGTATTGGCATTCATGGAGAACCAGGAACGCATCGCGAAACAATTGCTTCGGCTGAAGCGATCGTTGCAACACTTTTAAAAAACATACTTGCCGATATTGATTATAGCGGTCATGAGGTTGCTGTGATTGTAAATGGTATGGGTGCTACACCCCTCATGGAACTGTACATTATAAATAATTGTGTCCATGATTATCTGCTTGCACACGATGTGAAAATTTATGATACCTGGGTTGGTAACTATATGACGTCAATTGAAATGGCGGGGTTCTCTATTACATTACTGCGTCTTGATGATGAATTGAAAAGACTTTATGATGCAAAGGCTGATACTCCAGCATTGAAGGTGTGGAATTTATAATCGAGTGAAGGAGCTGGCTGGAAATGACAGATAATAAAAGAGTGATTGCAATTTTACTTGCAGTGGCAAAAAAAATTGAGTCTGAAAAAGTTTTTTTAACGGAACTTGACACTGCAATCGGCGATGGTGACCATGGGATCAATATGGCAAGAGGCTTTCAAAAAGTTGGGGAAAAGCTTCCTTCTCTTGCAGATAAAGATATCGGTGTTATACTAAAAACTGTGGGTATGCAGCTTGTTTCAACGGTAGGTGGTGCAGCAGGACCACTTTACGGAACAGCATTTATGAAAGCGGGGGCTGCATGCCAGGGGAAGATGGAACTGGATTTGGCTGGCTTTGCAGTCGCATTTGCAGCGGCAATTCAGGGGGTTAAAATGCGTGGTAAGGCGGAGCCTGGTGAAAAAACAATGCTGGATGCGCTCTGCCCTGCACTGACGGCAATCAATGCAGAAGTGAAGGCTGGCGGTAATGCCAGAAGTGCTTTTACAAATGCGATTCAGGCAGCAAACGATGGTGTTGCATATACAAAAACGATTATTGCAACGAAAGGCCGGGCCAGTTATCTTGGCGAACGCAGCATTGGACACCAGGACCCGGGTGCGACCTCTTCACTTTTAATTTTACAGGCAATTGCAGAGTGTATCTGAATATTTCCAAGAGAAAGCATATATTGGGGGAACTGAAATGGTAGGGATTGTAGTAGTATCACACAGCCAAAAGTTGGCCGAAGGAGTGCTGGAACTAGCTAAAATGATGGCACCGACAGCGAATGTTAGTGCTGCTGGTGGTATGGAGGATGGTAGTGCGGGGACAAGTTTTACAAAGATCAGCAAGGCAATTGATGAAGTATATTCAGACGATGGTGTGGCGGTTCTTATGGATATGGGAAGTGCCGTCATGACGACAGAAATGGTCATTGAAAGTATGGAAGCACGTAAAATTAAGATGCTTGATTGTCCGGTTGCCGAGGGAGCTGTTGTGGCAGCTCTGGAGGCAATGGCTGGTGCAACGCTTGAGATTTTGGAAGAAAAAGTACTGGCAACACGTACGATTAAAAAAATCAATGACTAAAATATAAAAGCAAAGAATTGAGGTGCTTTTAAATAAAAAAAAATGAACAA
>DCFY01000045.1 GCA_002315155.1 Megamonas sp. UBA1792 | reverse complement strand
AAGCCAGCGCGGTCCCGCCACTGTAACAGGGAGCAAGTTCAATTGATGTCACTGGAGCGAATGCTTTGGGAAGGCTTGAACGAGCGATGATCTGGAGCCAGGAGAACTGCCTGTTTAGCAATCACCGATTGACCTGCGAGCGATGGGGAGGGGATTTATAGAGGAGTTGTCTATAAATCTCGACATGTGTCGAGATTTTTTTATGGGCGGATTCTCGTGTCAGGGACTCTTTTTGTACAAAGCAAGAAGAGAATTTGATAATTAAAGCCATTTTGCTTAGGTTTAGGCAAAGTGGCTTTTTTTTATTTTGCAGCAATGCTTTAAAGAAATCATGAAAGGATTGTGGACAATGACAGAAGAAAAGAAAAAAGCAGGACAAGAACTTCCTGATGTCACATTTGACGAGTTTCAGGCACCGGATTATGAAACATGGAAGGAAGCGGCTACGGCTCTTTTAAAAGGCGGCAGCTTTGAGAAGAAACTTTTTACGAAAACGTATGAAGGCATTACATTAGAGCCGATGTATACGATGGAGATGGCCCCGTCACCAGAAAAAATATCAAACCTGCCAGGAGCGGAAAACTATATGCGCGGGACGCATGTAGGCGGATATATGACAGATCCGTGGAAGATTTCTCAACAAGCGGATGTGACAGAACCCAAAAAGATGAATACGTTGATTCGCCATGAGCTGGATAAAGGCTCAACAGCAATAAATATTGCATTGGATTATGCTTCACGTCATGGGCAAGCTGTAAATACGATTAATAAAGAATCAATAAAGACCGGTGGTGTATCTCTGAGTACGATTGAGGACATAAATGAAATGTTCCGTGACATTGATTTTGATAAAAATAGTCTTTATATAGACAGTGGTGCAGAAAATGGTGCACTGGTCGCTATGCTGGCAGCTATGTGCAGGGCAAATGGTGAAAAAACATCAAAGATACATGGTACAATCGGTGCAGATCCAATCGGTGTACTGGCAGAGGAAGGCAAGCTTCCGGTGCCGCTTGATATATTGTTTGATGAAATGGCGCAGACAACACGGTGGGCAGAGCAGAATGTGCCACAGCTAAGGACAATACTTGTACAGGGAAAAACCTATAGTGATGGCGGTGCATCGGCTGTGCAGGAACTGGGTTGTGTATTAGCAACGGCAATCTCATATATTCGGGCATTGGAGCTGCGCGGACTGGACATTAATTGCATTGCTCGGCATATGCAGTTTAGTTTTTCACTTGGAGCAAATTTCTTTATGGAAATAGCAAAGCTCAGGGCGGCGAGGATGGTATGGTCGCAAATTGTTGAAAGCTTTGGCGGTGATAAGGAAGCACAGAAGATGTCAATCCATGCAAGAACCGCATTGTTCAATAAGACCAAATGGGACCCGTATGTTAATATGCTGCGGGCAACGACGGAATCGTTTTCGGCGGTCATTGGTGGTATTGACAGTTTGCAGGTTATGCCGTTTGATGCCTGTATTCAGCTGCCGGATGAATTTTCCCGTCGTATTGCACGTAATACACAGATTATATTACAAAATGAATGCAATCTCTGTAAACCAATTGATCCGGCTGGAGGGTCTTGGTACGTAGAGTCGCTTACACAAAAAGTAGCGGAGAAAGCATGGCAGGTCATGCAGGATATCGAAGATAAGTGTGGCATAGCCAAGACGCTTGTTGATGGCGATATACAAAAAGATATTAAGGATGTACTTGTGCAGCGATTACTGAAATTGGCACGACGCTCAGATCGGGCTGTTGGTATCAATATGTATGCAAATCTCATTGAAAAACCAATTGAACAGCGAAAAATAAACACGACTAAAATACGAAAAAGTCGTTTGGATGAGGTGACTGCATTTAAGGCGGATATCGATGTAAAAGAGCGAGATGCGAAGCTGGCACTTATTCATCCGGCTTTTATGGGTAAGAGAAGCGGTCTTATTGAAGCGATGGAGGAAGCCTTCCTGGCAGGGGCTATACTCGATGAGGTTGCAGAAATTCTTCATGAGGGTAAAGAACCTTTAATCAATGAAAAAATCATTGAAAAACATCGTTTCACTGAGCAGTTCGAAGAACTTCGTAATAAAGCGAGAGCATATGAAGAAAAACAGGGTGAAAAGCTCAAAATTTTCCTTTGCAATATGGGGAAAATACCACAACATAAGCCGCGAGCTGAGTTTAGTACAGGTTTCATGGAAGTTGGCGGTTTTGAAGTTTTGAAGAATGATGGTTTCATGACGCCGGAAGAAGCCGTGACAGCGGCAGTTAACTCAAAAGCATTTGCAGCAATTATTTGTTCAACGGATGCAACATATCCGGAGCTTGTTCCACCGATTGCGAAGGGAATCAGGGAAAAGCGCCCGGATATGATTGTAATGCTGGCGGGGGCACCGACGCCGGATTTTGAACAGTCTTATCGTGATGCAGGCGTAGAAACATTCATCCATGTAAGGGCAGATTGCTTGGAAATTCTGACATGGCTGCAGCAGCAGGGAGGTATTGAATAATGACAAATCCTGATTTTACACAAATGCAGTTTCATTCAAATCCGAAAAAAGAAAGCTTTGCGGAATGGAAAGATCGTTTGGAAGTACAGACAGGGAAAAGTTTTAGGGAACTCTA
>DCFY01000122.1:10254-20088 GCA_002315155.1 Megamonas sp. UBA1792 | reverse complement strand
TCTTACAATGTTTGTCAATCTTTTTGTTTTATAACTTTAATTAATCTTATACATTTTTGACTATACATAAAGACTATACAATAAACAATAAAAATCCAAAAAATAATGTGCTGTTTTATTTAGCACTAAAAATCCACTATGCTTTTTCAAAAGACTAAATAAAAACATCTTGTAAAATGTTATTGAGATATTCTTTTAGTGCTTAAAGAATATCTCAATAAATTATTACAAATTATAACCCAGCTTGTTCTTTGAGCGTTATTGCCTTGTCTGTATGTTCCCATGGCAAATCAATATCGGTACGACCAAAGTGTCCATAAGCAGCTGTCTGTGCATAGATAGGTCTGCGTAAGTCCAGTTTTTTGATGATTCCTGCTGGTCTTAGATCAAAATTTTTCTTGATGATTTCAGCAATTTTCGTTTCTGATATCTTCCCTGTACCAAAAGTATCAACCATAATAGATACAGGATACGCTACACCGATTGCATAAGCAAGTTGAATTTCACAACGATCAGCAATGCCAGCTGCAACAATATTCTTTGCAACGTAGCGTGCTGCATAAGCTGCTGAACGATCAACCTTTGTTGGATCTTTTCCCGAAAAAGCACCGCCGCCATGGCGTGCCATTCCACCATATGTATCAACAATGATTTTACGTCCAGTCAGACCAGCGTCCCCCTGCGGACCACCAACAACAAATTTACCTGTTGGATTGATAAGATATTTGGTTTCATCATCAAGAAGTTCTTTTGGAACAACCGGACGAATAACTTTCTCAATAATATCTTTTTTAATTGTTGCCAGATCTACTTTAGGACCATGTTGTGTTGAAATAACAATCGTATCGATATGGACGGGTTTGCCATCTTCATAAGCAACTGTCACCTGTGTTTTACCATCAGGACGAAGATATTTCAAATCACCATTCTTCCGCACTTCTGTCAATCGGCGTGCCAAACGATGCGCTAATGCGATCGTAACCGGCATATATTCCGGTGTTTCATTCGTGGCATAACCAAACATCATGCCCTGATCACCAGCACCAATCGCTTCGATTTCATCTGTCATTGAACCACTCTTCGCTTCAAGCGCCTTATCGACACCCATTGCAATATCTGGTGATTGCTCATCAATTGAAACAAGAATACCACAGGTCTCAGCATCAAAGCCATACTTAGCTCTCGTATAGCCAATTTTTTTAATCGTATCACGTACAATTCTTGGAATATCCACATAACATTTTGTTGATATCTCACCAGCAACGTGCACCTGTCCTGTTGTAATTAACGTTTCGCAAGCAACACGTCCCATAGGATCTTTTGCCAGAATAGCATCTAATATACTATCAGAAATCTGATCAGCAATTTTATCTGGATGACCTTCAGTTACAGATTCCGATGTAAATAATACACGGTTCTTATTCATTATATCCCTCCTCTTTCCTAAATAAAAAAAACTCTCCATAATAGAGAGTTTTATCTACTCTCATCTTATAGGATATACCTACAGGAATTGGCACCGTTTGATAAGTTAATCAATGGTTGCCGCAGTTTCATCGGGCCAGTCCCTCCACTACTCTTGATGAGTCATTATTTAGTTATAAATATATAATAATTTATACGATACAAAAAGTCAACCTATTTCCAGCATCTTTCAGCCTTATCAAGAATTATTTTTGCTAAGTTTTTTTTACTTAGTAAGGGAAAATCTTCTACCATACCATCACGAAAAATGATCTTGACTACGTTTGTGTCCACATTGAATCCCGCATTAACATTTGAGACATCATTCGCCACAATCAAATCAAGATTTTTCTTTTCCAGCTTCTCTTTTGCATATAAAAGCAAATTTTGTGTTTCCGCCGCAAAACCAACAAGAACTTGCCCAGGTCTCTTCCGAGCCCCAAGTTCCTTTAAAATATCCGGATTCTTTTCCAACACCAGTGTGAAAATTTGATCATTTTTTTTAATTTTATTAACCGCGATTTCACTAGCCCGATAATCAGCAACAGCAGCAGCCTTAATGACCATGTCGCTGTCTGCGAACTCTGCCAAAACCGCCTTGCGCATCTCAGCTGCTGTCTCTATTTTAATCATTCTAATAGATGGACTTGTCCTAAGCACCGAAGGCCCTGACACAAGTACAACATCCCCACCGCGTCGTGCTGCTTCCTCCGCAACTGCGTATCCCATCTTCCCGCTTGATCGATTTCCGATATAGCGAACCGGGTCAATTGGTTCAATCGTACCTGCCGCAGTGACTAGAATTTTCTTGCCGCAAAGACTTTGGCACTGTAAAAAATAATCTGTAACTTCTGAAACAATTTCTGACGGCTCCGGTAAACGGCCAAGTCCCACCGTGCCACAGGCAAGACGTCCACTTGCCGGTGGAATAATATGGCTGCCTCGTTTTTTTAAATTTTCTATATTCATCTGTATTATAGGATTCTCGTACATATTGCTATTCATAGCCGGGGCAATAAATAAAGGTGCCTTTGTCGCGAGAACGGTTGTTGTAAGCATATCATCGGCAATTCCTACAGCTATTTTACTGATAATATTTGCTGTAGCCGGAGCAATAAGCATAAGATCTGCCAAATTAGCCAGCGCTATATGCTCCACATTCCATTCATTGACTTTTCCCCACATATCTACTGCAACCGGATTCCCTGTTATTTCGCGGAATGTCAGTTCTGTAACAAACGCAGTTGCCTCTCTTGTCATGACAACATGCACCAAAGCACCTGCTTGCCGTAAACGGCTTGCAATCTCAACCGCCTTATAAGCAGCAATACCACCTGTAACTCCTAAAACAATATTCTTGTCCTTGAGCATTTTTTATCACCAGACCAATACTTATTTTATGCTGTTCTTCATACGTTCATAACAAATCTTACCCTCAGCAACTTCTTCCAAAGCATTTGTTACATTTTTCGTTGACTTAATGTTTACTTTAACTTCTGCACCATCCAAAAGCTGGCGTGCACGCTTTGCCGCTAATACCACAAGCGTATATTTACTATCTACTTTTTTTAATAAGGTATCCATTGACGGATTTACCATATCCATTAGTATCATTCTCCTTTTTCTTGTTCTAATTCTCGTAAAAGCTTAAGATTTCTTTCTGTTTTACAATGCTCTGCTATAACAATCGCTGCAATTTGTCTTACAGCACTTGCTACAGTATCATTTACAACAACATATTCATAATTCTTGCCAATTTTGATTTCAGCAGAAGCAGCTTCCAAGCGTTTCATAATACTTTCTTGACTATCTGTTCCACGTCCACGTATGCGTCGGCTAAGTTCTGTCAATGATGGCGGAACGATATAGATATAAACACCTTTAGGAAACTTCTTTTTAACGTTCATTGCACCTTGTGTATCGATCTCAAGTAAAACATCTTTCCCTTCAGCCAGTTTTTCCTTGATCTTTTTTAATGGTGTTCCATAATAATTACCATAGACTTCCGCCCATTCCAACAGTTCCTGTGCCTGAATCATTTTTTCAAAATCATTTTTTGCCAAAAAATAGTAATTGATACCATCAACTTCACCCTCACGCGGTTTTCGCGTCGTAGCTGAAACCGAATAAGCAATTTCTTTCTTTTCTGCTAAAAGCTGTTTACATACAGTTCCTTTACCTGTACCTGATGGTCCTGATATAACAATTAGATTCCCTTTATCGATCATTTTTCTTCTTCCTTTAGCTTCAAATCTGTGTCATCTGTATCAATTACGCGATGTGCAACAGTTTCCGGCTGAACCGCGGATAATATTACATGACCACTATCTGCAATAATAACCGCTCGTGTACGCCTTCCATAAGTCGCATCAATAAGCATCCCACGATCACGTGCCTCTTGAATAATTCGTTTAATAGGTGCAGATTCCGGACTCACAATAGAAATAATTCTATTTGCCGATACAATATTTCCAAAACCAATATTTATAAGCTTAATATCCATAAAAGAACCTCTTTCCATACCATATCTCTTATTCTATATTTTGAAGCTGTTCTCTAATTTTTTCAATTTCACCCTTTACATCAACAACAAGTTGTGCAACCTCTGCACAATTTGCTTTTGATGCAATCGTATTCGTTTCTCTATTCATTTCCTGTACAAGAAAGTCCAGTTTACGCCCAACAGCTGGCTCATCGCTTTCAATCATTTTTTTAAACTGCTTAAAATGGCTTTGTAAACGTACAATTTCTTCCGTAAAATTCACCTTGTCCGCATAGATTGCTGTTTCCTGAATAATTCGCAGTTCATCGATATTCTTCTTATCAAGTACATCATCTATCGCCTTTTGTAAGCGTTGACGGTAGTTCTCAACAATTTGCGGGGCAAATTTATCAATCTTTTCAATATAGCTAACAAGCTTATCAACGCGCATCTGCAAATCGCCATAAATATATTCACCTTCTGCCCGCCGCATTTTCATCAATTCATTAAGTGCTGCAGACAGTGCCTGTAAAAATGGCTCACGATATCCCTCAATACCAATCCCTTCTTCTACAGTCAAAACTCCCGGATATTGTGCAATTTCACCAATATCATCCGGTCTTGCCAAATGAAGAAGGTCGCTCATTTCATTCAATGCTTTATGGTAAGCGATTGCCAGTCCTTTGTCAACCTTTATCTTCTTTTTACTACTTTTCTCCGCTGAAAAATTTACATATACATCAAGTTTTCCACGAAAGACTTGCCTGTTGATTATCTTACGGGCTTCATCTTCTATAGAACTCAAACTATTGGGTATATGAAGTTCTATATCACAATACCTCTGGTTAACAGACTTCATCTCTATATGGATTTTATATTCTTCTGTATCATAATCACCTATCCCGAAACCGGTCATGCTTTTCAACACAAAAAAAACATCCTTTCGTACTATTCATATTTATTGTTTGATTTTTATTTTTTTCGGTATTTCCCTGTAAAGACTTTTTCCGCCGGACCTGTCATATAAATTCTGCCATTTTCGGCCCATTCAACAACAAGCTTACCCCCATCCAAACTGATTTCAGCCTTGTGCTCAGTTTTATCATTGAGAACAGCTGCCACCAGTGTCGCACAAGATCCCGTACCACAGGCAAGTGTGATTGCAGCACCGCGTTCCCAAACACGCATTCGCATATGTGTACGATCCTTTACTTCAACAAATTCCGTATTTACTTTACGAGGAAACGCACTATGCGTTTCAAAAACAGGTCCCAGCTTTTCAAGATTGACCTTTGCAATGTCATCAACAAAAATAACGCAATGCGGATTCCCCATAGAAACACATGTCATCTTATACGTTTCACCCAAAACTTCAATCTGCTCTGCTATGACTCTTTCTTTTCCAAAACCAACCAAAGGAATATCCTCCGCTGTAAGGATCGGTTTTCCCATATCAACACGAATCATCTGTACCTTGTCTTTTAATAAAATAATTTCCGGTGTCAAAATTCCCGCACCAGTTTCAATTGAAAACTTCTTTTCTTTTGTAAGCCCTGCTTCATAAACATAGCGAGCAAAACAGCGAATCCCATTTCCGCACATTTCTGCTTCACTACCATCTGTATTAAAGATGCGCATCTGAAAAGCTGCCTTATCCGAAGGCAGCACAAGAATGAGACCATCCGCTCCGATTCCATAATGACGATCACACACTTCTTTTGCTAATATATCATATGCTTCGATTTTCTCTTTAAAACAATCTACTATGACAAAATCATTTCCACACCCCTGCCATTTTGTAAATCCAAAATCCATCTATAATACCTCCATCTATATACCCCTATTTTTTCCTATATAGTTTTATTGTACTTGTTTCATGAACTATATGCAAGATTTTAGCAAAATTCATTTATTTTTAACCGAACCTCTACCCTTCTACTTACGTTTGACCATTCAAAATGGAGATGCTATACTTTGTATTACAAAGATAAAATGAGGTAATAATATGAGTTTAGATGGCTTTTCAATGTATCCGCTCGTAAAAGAACTTAATAACGCATTAGTTGGCGGGCGTATCGACAAGATATCGCAACCGAATAAGCAAACCGTTCTTTTATCTATACGCCAGCCAGGAAGAAATCACTCTCTGCATATGTCGATAAACCCACAAAATCCCGTCATTAATCTCAATGAACGAACTTTAGAAAATCCTCCTGAACCTCCAATTTTCTGTATGGTTCTTCGCAAACAAATTGAAGGTGGACGCATTGCAGAGATACGGCAGCATTCTCTAGATCGCATTATTCTTGTCGATATTGATGTCTTAAGTACGGGTGGTATTATTCTTACAAAAACACTTATCATTGAACTCATGGGGAAATATAGTAATATAATTCTTATATGTGATGGTATGATTATTGATTCATTACGTAAGGTTGGCACAACCAGCAGCCGTGTACGTCTTGTATTGCCAGGATTGAGTTATGTTTTACCACCAAACCAAGATAAATGTAATGTACTTGATGAACCCCCTGAAAATATTTTAGCAATAATAAAAGAATACCCCGATTTAAAACTTTCTAAAGCGCTTTTAAATACATGTCTTGGCTTTGGTCCTATCACTGCAAAAGAAATTGCTTTTTCCGCTGGACTTCCAGCCAACATGCTTGTTTCCGACCTGAAAGAAGCAGATGGTACCGCTCTCTTAAACGCACTACAAAAGATTATTACATCTTTTCTTGCAAACGATATCCATCCGACTATAGTTATGGATGCACATCGGAAGCTTCTTGCTATGGCGTCATTCGCTCTGCATAATCCAGAAAATGCGATTACACAAACCTTTCCATCTGTCAGCATAATGCTTGACTATTCTGTCCAGCTTGCTGGTAACTATGTCGTTCCAGATAAAGATCGTTTCAAAAAGATTGTGCACAATGAACTTACCCGGGCAAAAAACAAGATAAATATTTTAACCGACGAACTTGCAACTGCACAAAAAGCGGAAGACTACAAAATCAAAGCAGATAATCTCATGACCTATCAATATACGTTTAAAGATCATGCAGATAAAGAAATAACCGTCTCCAATATTTATAGCGAAAACAATGAATCACTTACAATTGCTCTTGATACGCGTATCTCTGTCATCAAAAATATGCAGGTCTACTATCGTAAATACGATAAATTCAAGCGTGCCCAAAGTCTCTTGCTTGTACAAATCAATGAATGTCGTGCTGCCATCTCCTATCTCACAAGCATTGAAACATCGCTTGAAATTTCTGCAACACTTGCTGAAATCAACGATATAAAAACCGAACTCATTACCCAGGGCTATCTCAAAGAAAAAGCAAAGAAAAAAATGGCTGAAACCCCTTCGTCCCCCTTTAAATTCAAAGCACCAGATGGAACAACAATTTTAGTTGGTAAAAACAATCGTCAAAACGATATACTTACATTCAAAACAGCTCAGCGTACCGACATATGGCTGCACACAAAAGATATTCCAGGTTCACATGTCATTCTTCGTTGTGATTTTGGGACTCCATCTACCGATACTCTGCTATATGCTGCAAATCTAGCCGCATATTTCAGTCAGGCAAAAGGATCCTCAAAAATTCCTGTCGATTATACACTTTGCCATTATGTAAAAAAAACTGCAGGTGCTAAACCAGGATTCGTAATTTTCACAAATCAAAAAACGCTTTATGTAACACCAAACGAAGAAGATATTCGAATGCTTCTTGAAACGCTGCCACACTGAATAAAAAATCCGGGCAAATTCACTCAAGTGAATTTGCCCGGATTTTTTATGCATGATTATCAATAATCGCTTCTCTGCCACGTTCACCTGTACGTATCTTTACGGCCTCCTCTACATCGTAGACAAAGATTTTACCATCACCTATATTGCCCGTACAACAAACTTTTTTAATAACATCAATAACTGTTTCAACCGGCACTTCGCAGACAACAATCTCAATTTTTATTTTTGGTTGCAGGCTAACCTCTACCTGCTTTCCCCGGTATACTTCTTTATGTCCTTTTGACAATCCACAACCATACACATTGCTTACTGTCATTCCTGTAACATGAACCTCGCTTAAAGCTTGCTTCAAATCCTCCAATTTTTCTGTTCGTGTCATAACCTCAATTTTTTTGATCTCGCTCATATAAATACCTCCTCAGACATAATCTAAACCAAAAAGCTTAAACAAAAAAAGACTTAGCTGAGCACACCTCCAGGAAGTATACTGCAACTAAGCCTCTTCGCTCAAAACTTTATATTATCATTTATATCATTAATCCCACTATTTTGCAAGAAAAACTTTGTTTTTACAGTTTAATCTTTGAATTCGCGAATAACAACCTTTTCCACACCATCTGTTGCATCAAGCTGCACACTTACAACTTCCTTCGCCGCTGTCGGTACATTTTTTCCTACATAGTCTGCCCGAATTGGTAGTTCACGATGTCCCCGATCCACAAGAACAGCAAGTTGAATTGTCTTCGGGCGCCCCATATCAATGATGGCATCAAGTGCTGCACGAATTGTTCTCCCCGTATAAAGTACATCATCCGTCAAAATGATCGTTTTATTCGTGATATCCACCGGCATCTGTGTTGGATGAACAACTGGTTGATATGACCGTGTTGATAAGTCATCACGGTACAACGTAATATCAAGCACGCCGACAGGAATCTTTTTCCCTTCGATTTTCTTGATTTCTTCAGCAATGCACTCTGCAATCGGCACACCGCGCGTACGAATACCGACAATTATAACGTCATCGACACCCTTGTTCTTTTCCACAATTTCATGTGCAATGCGCGTTAAGGCTCTTCGTATGGCCTGTGTATCCATCAAAACAGTTTTATCAACTAACTCTGGCATTATATCCTATCACTCCCTCAACTATCTATGTCTACGCAACGTCCTCAAAATCTTCTCCATGTCTTCCGGCAAAGCTGCCGAAAAAAACATTTTTTCTTTTGTAATAGGATGATATACGATAAGATTTTCCGAATGCAATGCCTGCCCACAAATGTTAAATGGTGACTTCATTTTTCCATATTTGGGATCCCCAACAAGCGGATGCCCTATATATGTCATATGCACACGAATCTGATGTGTCCGTCCCGTAAGCAGTGTACATTCCACAAGTGTATACTGACCAAATCGTTCAATCACTTTAAATTTTGTCGTCGCCGGTTTACCATTTTCTTGGACAATTGCCATCTTTTTTCGATCCGTCAAATGTCGTCCAATATCACCATGTATAATACCTTCATCCTCTTTTATATTGCCATGGACAATTGCCAAATACTGGCGATGTGCTGTTTTGCTTTTGATCTGCTCCGCTAAATCAAGATGTGACACATCATCTTTAGCTGCTATCATAACTCCAGAGGTATCTTTATCTAGGCGATGAACAATGCCCGGTCGGATCTCTCCATTGATACCTGACAAGTCCTTACAATGAGCTAGCAAGGCATTTACCAGAGTCCCACTATAAACACCAGTAGCCGGATGTACAACCATGCCACGCGCCTTATTTATAACAATAATATGTTCGTCTTCATAAAGAACATCTAATGGTATATTCTCCGCAAGAATATCTACGACCTTCGGTGGTAAAATCTCTACTTCTACGTACTCGCCCGCCCGAAGACGATAGTTTGCCTTTTTAATCTTCCCGTCAACTTTAACCTGCCCATCAGCA
The DNA here is from genome assembly GCA_002315155.1 of Megamonas sp. UBA1792. Next base: position 10,419 of record DCFY01000122.1, on the reverse strand, counting down.
ATAAGCTTTTGTACATGTGCCCTTGATATGCTGATTTTTCTTTTCGTTAAAAAAACATCAAGTCGTTCATTTTCTTCTACAACCTTGAACTCTTTTTTTTCCATAGTACTCCTATTCCTACTTCAGTTTGTTAATAAACAAAACCGAATAGACAATGCATCCTAC
>DCFY01000122.1:0-9880 GCA_002315155.1 Megamonas sp. UBA1792 | reverse complement strand
CCGCCTAAAAGCATACTCACACCATAGCGGATAAAAACATTTTCTTTTTTTATATATGAATAAAAATATATTGCTGCACATAAAATTGCTATACCTATCAAAATAAAAAACATACGTTGATTTTCTAATATACCAAAAGCAGCACCCGGATTCAAAATATATGTAATATGAAAAACATCCGGTATAACTGGTATAGACATTCCCACAAGCATTATAGACTGTATATAAGACTTTACAATTTGATCAAAAATAACAATACTAATACATACTAATACAGGCACTAAAAAAACCTCTGTCTTCCTACACATTTATTTTTACTACCAATAATCAAACTAACCTGCTGACACTATGAATTTTCATTCTGCTTCTAAAGCATCCTGACTTTCATCATTTTCCAAAAGCTCAAGTTCCGTATGCAACAACATCTTCATTTTTGTCAAAAATACTTTCTTTTGTTTTGCGATATTTTCATACTCGGCAATAATTTCTCGCACTTGCTGTGTTGCTGCTGTAACTTTTTCCTTTGCCTCAAGTTCCGCCTGCTTTAACAAATTATCACATTCCTGTTGTGTATTAAACTTTATTTCTTCCGCATTTTTCTTTGCATTTGTCATAACTTCTTCAGCAGTTCGCTGTGCAACAAGCAAAGTATCTTGTAAATTCTTTTCTAATTGATGATACTGCTCAAGATCTTTTTGCGTTAATTCCGACTTTTCTTTTAGCTGATTATTTTCACGGTACAATTTTTCATAATCATTAACAATCCGATCGAGAAATTCGTCTATTTCATCCTCATTATAACCACGAAAGCTTCTTTTAAATTCCTTATTATGAATATCTACTGGTGTAAGCATCACAAACGGCCTCCTTTTATAAATAACGCGTAAGTAAAATCCCTATTCTACCTTTTTTTGTCTGCCCTCTTACCTCAGTTACTTCAATACGGCCTCGGCCTCGCATCGATATAATATCACCTTCTTTAACCATCTGTGATACATTCTTTACAGCCTGCCAGTTCAGTTTGAGCTTATCTGCTGAAATATCTGCCACTGCTTTACTACGTGATGAACCAAAACCCGCCGCTGCCACAGAATCCACGCGTAAGGATGCAACCGTTGCGCGTATTTCCTTAGAACGTTCTTCTCTTGGTACAATAGAATCCAGCTCTGTCATTTCGCAATGTACATTTGCTGCCCCGATTTGTGTACAGTTCTCCAAAATAAATAAAGCCATTTTTTTATCTGTTAAAATCTTTACATTACTTCCCATAATAAGCAAATCACCAATCTGCTCACGTTTGATTCCAAGTCCCATAAGAGCCCCTAGTACATCCCGATGCGAAATATGATAAAATTGTTCATTCCATGTTGCTTCAACAGCTACAATATCAAACAATGGCGTCCCCATAAAATCCTCATGTCTAAGTATAGCACGTTGACGCTCCGCCCCTGCATAACCACCATCAAAAGAAACTTTAATCACTGGATAGTTTGCTGCAACAGTTTCAGCAATTTCACACCCGTAAGGATCAAGAAAATCTGCCAGTCTAAATTTTCGGCTGCGCGTGACCTGCTCTGCCATATCAACAAGTTTTATTGCTGTTTCGGCTCCTTCTGTCCCTTTATAATACCGTATAATTTTTTCCCGATCTGCCATATGCTTATTTTCCCATCTCTTTTGATTTGTCTGTTGCTGCCTGTACGGCATCAATAAGCGCCGCTCGTACAGCTCTCTGTTCCATAACACGAACACCTGCAATTGTCGTTCCTGCTGGTGATGTAACCTGATCACGAAGCTCCGCTGGATGTTTTCCCGTTTCCAAGACCATCTTTGCAGCACCAAGCAAAGTCTGCGCTGCAAGCGTAATTGAGGTCTTACGTGGCAAACCAGCCTGAACACCTGCATCCGAAAGTGCATCGATTATGACAAAAGCATACCCTGGACCGCTTCCTGATAATCCGGTAACTGCATCCATTGCAGCCTCCTTAACAACAAGTGCTTTACCAACAGCACTTAAAATCGTCTGTATCTTTCCACCATCTTTTTCAGAGGCATTCTTCCCCAGAGCTAATGCTGACATGCCTTCGCCAACAGAAACTGGCGTATTAGGCATCACACGAATAACTGGCTGTATTGAAAAATATTCTTCAATATTTTTCGTCAAAAGACCTGCTACGATTGAAACAACTATGGTCTTTTTATTGACCTGAGTATAGACTTCCTTCATTGCCTTTTGCACAGACTGAGGTTTCACTGCTAAAAACAACACATCAAGCTTTCTAATAAATGACTCCGACCCAACTGTTGCCGTAACACCATATGTATCCGATAGATACGTACAACGATCTTTTTTATGATCGGATATATATATATCCGACAATACAGCTATTTTATGCTTAATAATACCACCAGTCAAAGCCTCTGCCATAGCTCCGCCGCCAATAAATCCAATTTTCATATAATCAGCTCCTATTTTTCTCCCAAGGCGTTTCCTGTGAAGATGCTCCCTTTTCCTGTGTATATGTCACATTGACATTGCTTGGTGCACATAGAAATACATTCTTCCCAACCTTCTTGATCTCACCACTTAAAGCATAGGTAGTTCCACTAATAAAATCAATAATTCGCCGTGCTGATTCCGTATCCGTATTCTCGAAATTAACAATAACCGGCTTCTTGTTTTTCAAATGATCAGCAACCTGCTGCGCATCATTAAACGAAGCTGGTTCGATAACTATTACCTTCATAGGATGCTGTGCCACCACACGCTCATTACTCGCCCCGGAGGAATGGAAATTCACAACATTAGGTGACGAAGCATTTCCTGCCGTCTTAGTTCCCTCATTTCTTTCATTCATATTATTTTTTACACTTTCATCAGGCTCATAATCATCTGCATCTTTTAGTCCTATTTTCCCACAAACCTTATCTAAAATTTTCATTTTATCCCCTCCTTAGTATTGACGCTGTCCAAAAATTGCCGTTCCTATCCGGACTATATTAGCCCCTTCTTCAATTGCTATCGTATAATCGTGTGTCATGCCCATAGACAAATATTTTATATCTGCTGTTTTTAGTGACATTTTTCTAACTTCCAGAAAAATCTTATACATTTCTCGAAATAACGGTCTGCATTTTTCCACCTCATCATAATTCGGTGCTATACACATAAGACCACATAAATGAAGATGTTCCATCTCATCAACTTTTTGCAAAAGTCCCGGCAGCTCTTCACGATAGATTCCTGTTTTGCTTTCTTCTTTCGCCAGATTTACTTGTATGAGAACATCCTGTACTTTATTAATTTTTCCAGCAGCCTTTTCGATTTCAATTGCCAGTTTTAGACGATCCACTGACTGGATAAGGTCAAAAGCTTTTATTGCCTGTTTGACTTTATTTGTCTGCAAACGGCCGATAAGATGCCATTCCACGTTGCGTTCAAGTGTTTCGATCTTTTCCATTGCTTCCTGAACACGATTTTCACCAACAAAAAGGGCTCCGGCATCTATAGCTTCTCTCATTGCATAAATATCATGATTTTTAGTGACCGCAATAAGTTTTATGTTTTCATTTTTATCAGCAAGCGTACGTTTCTTTACACTTTCCTTTATATTAGTCTCAATCTGCTGTAAATTGTCTTTTATCATTACAAATAACCTCCTTTTAGCATATTCGCGAAAAAAAGATAATATCCTTTTACTTTTTTAAAGAAATAAGGGCTGCCATACGCCCTGTCTTCCCCTTATCTATTCGATAAGAATAAAACAACTTTGAATTGCATGCTGTACACACATCTGCTATATCAATATGATCTCTTTTTACACCAATATCTTCAAGCTGCAGCTGATTTGTCAGCCAAAGATTCAAATGAATATGTCCTTTTACAGACAATAATATCTCTTCCTTATACTCGGGAAATACCTGCTGGAATTTCTCTGCGACTTCATTCCCTACTGCATAACAGCATGGTCCTATTGCCGGGCCTATTGCTGCAAGGCAATCCTCTGGTTTTGTTCCAAATTTCTTCTGCATCATTAAGACTGTTTTCTGGGCAATCTTTGCTATAGTTCCACGCCAACCGCCATGTGCTATGCCGACAGCCTTATGCACCGGATCAAAAAATAAAATTGGCGTACAATCCGCAAAAAAAAGCATAAGTGGCAGATTTCTCACATTTGTAATAAGTGCATCCGTTCCAGCAATCGCATCTGCATAAGCCATACTGCCTCGACCAGAAAATGTTTCGTCAACACATAGTATCTGTTCCCCATGCACTTGCTCACATGTACATAGACGACTGCTCTCAATTCCCAGTGAACCGCAAAAAATTTTTCTGTTTTCAATGACACTTTCTTCATCATCGTCATCATGCAAAGCCAGATTCATAGATGTAAACGGTGCTTTGCTTACTCCACCAAAGCGTGTTGATATAGCATGTGTGACAAAGTTCTGTGAAAATGAAGAAAACCTACCATACCATACATTTTTTTTCGCATGTTCTATATAAAAACTCATGATAAATCCCCCTAATCCTTACATACACCACACCGTTTGCAACCATCAAAGCACTTCACTGTAGGTTTTTTCTCACGTGCCAGTATAAGTTCATGATACAAATATTCACGCTTAATTCCCATATCAAGAAGTTCCCATGGGAACTTCTCATCTTTTTCTCTACTGCGGTAAAGATAAAATTCTATATCGATACGTTCCTGCTTCATTGCCCTTTTAAAAGCCTTACTGCCGCCAAGCAAATGTGCAGTATAAAGAACCTTTGATATCTTACGGTCACCACGGGCAAGCACCCCTTGAACATACGCCTCTTTTGACGATTCAGCAATGACATCAACATTTTTTCGTTTTGCCAAAGCCAATTTAATATATTTCAACCTGCTCTCAACTGTTTTCATTTCAGCCATTGGCAGCCACTGAAACGGTGTGAACGGCTTCGGTACAAACGGATTGACACTAAGTGTCAGTATACCCTTGTTTCCTTTGCTTTCCATATAATCCTTAAGACGATTCGTCATTTCAACAATTGCTTCGATATCCTCATCTTCCTCATAAGGTAATCCGATCATAATATAAAGACGAAAATTACGAATGCCCGCATCAATGCCATAGTCCATTGCATTAAACAGATGCTGTTCTTCAATCCCCTTGTTAATCACTGCTCTCAACTTTTTGCTTCCAGCCTCAGGTGCCAGCGTCAGTGTCTTTAAGCCACTATTCGCTAATGAATCCACAAGTTCCCGTGTAACCGAATCCGCCCGAAAAGAAGCCACAGACATCGGCATATTCTCCACTAGAATATCATGACAAAGCTGATTAATTTCCGGATAATCCGAAATTGCAGCCCCCATAAGTCCAACACGTTTATTATATTTTTTTGCTTCCGCAAGCATTTCTTTTATCTTTTCCAAAGAACGATTTCGCGGCTTGCGAAAACAATAACCCGCCATGCAAAAACGACAATGACGACCACAGCCACGTGCAATTTCAATAAGATACAGATTAAATTCTGTATCATCTGTAACAATAACTGTATGTGCATCGTATGCATTAAGATCGTGTACCCACTGTCGCTTAACCGATATCGGCATATTTTCCAAACAGTTAATTTGCTGCAAAACGCCATCTTCTCGATAAACATGTTCATAGAATCTCGGCACATAAACACCATTAACCTGTGCCAGACACTTCAAGATTTCTATACGTGACTTGTTTTCCCCCACAGCTTTATAATATACATCAAGAAAAGCATGCATAATCTCTTCACCCTCGCCAATAATAAAGGCATCAATAAAGAGACTCAAAGGCTCTGGATTGAACGTAGAACACGGACCACCGGCAATAACGATTGAATCACGATCCTGACGTTTTTCGGCTAAAAGTTCAACCTGTCCCATATCAAGTATCTTAAGCACATTAAAATAATCCATCTCAAAAGACACAGCAAAACCAATAAGAGGAAACTCATAAAGTGGTGTTTGTGTCTCCATACTCATCATTGTCGTTTTTGTCCGAACATACTCCTGCTCTTCTTTTTTTTCCGGCAAAAAGAATCGTTCACAAGCTGTATCCCTGCGTTTATTCAGCTGTTCATAAATAATATGCATTCCAAGATTTGACATACCAACAAAGTATGAATTTGGATAGACAAGCCCAAATCTAGACCGCGAACCTGCTGAAAAAATATAATTTCCCTGCTCTTTTGCCAAAAGCTTCTGCAATTTTTCTTTCAATTTCCAAGACAATATTTTTCCTCCAAGCAAAACAAAACTATATAGTTAAGAAAAATAGCCCACTAATGTGAGCCACTCTTTTTCTATCGCATTACTTTTTAACATTTTTCCCTTTAATAAGCCCTTCGAGTTCATCTTTAAAATTGCTAATATCAGCAAATTTCCGATAAACAGAGGCAAACCGAATATATGCCACTTCATCGAAGGTTTTTAATTTTCCCATGACAAGTTCACCAATTGCCCTTGTCGAGACTTCCCTATCCATTGTATTGCGCAACTCTTTTTCTATTTCATCCGTCAAATTTACAATTCGATCCATGGAAATATCTCTCTTGTCACATGAACGAATAAGTCCGGTCATCAGCTTATCTCGATCAAAAACGACACGACGCCCATCATTTTTAATTACAATTAAAGGAATCTTTTCAATAACCTCATACGTCGTGAATCGCTTCCCGCAGCTCGTACACTCCCGCCTACGACGAATTGTTTTCCCTTCTTCCGCAGAACGTGAATCAATGACCCGGCTATCGGCCATTTTACAAAAAGGACAACGCATTTAGCAGCACCTTCTCTTTCTTTGTATCTCTTTAGCTTCTATTCTTTTGTCCGGTATCATAGTGACCAGACAATATTCTATCTCGATTGATTTCTTCTTTTGACATTGGCCGAACAAGACATCCAGGAGAAAAGCCAATTAAATCTGTCCGATGTGCCATATGAAGTGCTTTACAGACAATCCTATGATTCTTTGGATCACGATACTGCATAAGTGCCCGCTGCATATGCTTTTCTTCTGATGTTCTAGCCACATAGACATTTTCGCCAGTAAGCGGATTAATTCCGCTATAATACATGCACGTAGACAAGGTTCCAGGTGTAGGAATAAAGTCCTGCACCTGTTCTGGCTGATAATTGAGATCTCGAATAAACTCGGCAAGTTCAATAGCATTCGTTAGCGTTGAGCCCGGATGACTTGACATAAAATAAGGAACAAGGTACTGCTTCATTCCCAATTGCTCATTAACCTTCTTAAAGCTCTCAGCAAAACGAACATATACGTCCTTACCTGACTTTCCCATAAGTCTTGTTACCTGCTCAGAAATATGTTCCGGCGCAACCTTCAATTGTCCACTAATATGATATTTACAAAGCTCTTTCATAAAGCCGTCATTTGCTTCCATAAGATAATCAAAACGAATCCCCGAACGAATAAACACTTTCTTTACTCCCGGCAAGCTGCGAAGCTCACGCAACAACTCGATATATTCTTTGTGGCTTGCATGAAGCTGACTGCATGGTTTCGGTGACAAACACTGCTTTCCAAAACATGTTCCACGTTTTAGCTGTGCCGAACAGGATGGTATATGAAAATTTGCTGTTGGCCCACCCACATCATGAATATAACCCTTAAACTCCTTCAACTGCGTCAAAATCTTTGCTTCACGCAATAGGGACTTTTGACTACGATGTTGAATGATCCTTCCCTGATGTGATACAATCGCACAAAAATTACATCCGCCAAAACAGCCACGGTGGCTTACCAGACTAAACTGAACTTCCTTAATTGCCGGTATCCCACCTGCTGCCTCATAGCATGGGTGATAATTGCGCTGATATGGAAAATCATAAACCTCATCCATCTCAGCTTCCGTCAAGGGCATCGCAGGGGGGTTCTGTACAACATAGCACGTCCCCGAATGCTGTACCAGCATTCTTCCACGAATTGGATCTTGTTCCAAATACTCTGCTTTAAAAGCTTCAGCAAATCTCAGTTTACTTTCTGTCACAGCTTCGTACGAAGGAACCTCCATATAATTCCAGATATAGTCCAAACTGGGTACTGTATAGCACGTACCCTGAACATCTGTTATGTTTGCAATATCAACGCCTTGATGAAGCTGCGCTGCAATATCTATGATTTGCTTTTCCCCCATACCATAAACAAGGAGATCCGCCCTACTATCAAGCAGCACAGAACGACGTATCCGGTTTGACCAATAATCATAATGCGCAAAGCGACGCAAACTAGCTTCTATACCACCAATAATAATTGGTACATTCTTCCATATTTCACGTAACCGGTTACAATAAACAATAACCGCACGATCCGGTCTATGACCGGCCTCACCACCTGGTGAATATGCATCATTACGACGTGTCTTCTTTGCTGCGGTAAATTTATTGAGCAATGAATCCATATTCCCACTTGATACAAGAAATCCCAATCTTGGTTTACCCAGCTTCTTAAAATCATCTATCCCTCGCCAATCCGGTTGAGCAATGATACCGACACGATAACCATGTGCTTCCAACAACCGGCAAAGAATTGCCGGGCCAAAACTCGGATGATCCACATATGCATCCCCGGATACAAAAACAAAATCCAGTTCATCCCATTTTCTTTCTTTCATATCCGATTTATTCATTGGCAAAAAAGCATTCATTTGCTGACCTCTGTTCACTTAACTGTTTCTTCTTGATCCCTTGTGAAATTTTTCATAACAACATCACCTTTAGCACCAAGCACACCAAGATTTTTCCCATTATGGACAATTTCAATAGCACCTGCATTGCCTGCCGTAATAATAACTTTATCTTTTCCCTTCCATGATAATGACTGTCCCGACTCAGGTGTTCCTTCAAAAACAGTTCTGCCATCTATGACAACCTTTGTCCAGCACTTATCTGAAAAATTTGCTACAATTTCTACGTCATCATACTTTTTTTCTGGTACAGTTGTTGATTTTTCTGGTTTCTCGGTTTTAACCGTCGTTGTCTGTACGGACTTAGTCTGTGCCGTTGTTTCTTGTTCTTTTACATCGTCACTGCTAAATGCAAAATAAGCCCCACCCAATACAATCACTGCTGTAACAGCACCCATAATAAACTTCTGCGTACGACGCGACCTTTCCACACGTTCTTTGAAGTCGTCTCTCAAATAATTTTCGGCTGTCTTCCTGCCGTTTCCATTCTCTTTTACCGGATCATTTTTTATAAGCTCTGCTTCCTGCTGCGTCTCTGCGACACCCTCCGATATCGCTTTTTCTTCATAATACTTACCAATAATCGCATTTGCATCCAACTTTAAATAATTCGCATAGCTCTTTATAAATCCTTTTAAATAAACCTCACCCGGCAAAGCATCATACTGGCCTTTTTCTATTGAAGATATATATAATCCGCGAATACTTGTTTCCTGTTCCACGTCTTTAATTGTCAAATTTTGTTTCTCACGTTCCTCACGTAAAATATCACCTAACATTTAATAAATCCTCCTTGTAATAAAAAACTATAGCGTTCATTTATATTATACATGAACATTTACTGTAAAACAAATAAATGTAAAATTTCTTTCATTCAGCAAGATGTTTCTGTATTTTACTGTTTGTAAATCAAAAAAACTTTATAAATTTCCCCCATTCATAGTATAATAAGAAAAAAACTTGAGGTGATTTTTTTGTCTATTGAAATAAAGGGTTATTACAAGCTGCCCGCTGCGCAGGAACCAAAACTTGTTGATTTCAACGATGTCTTCAACACATCCTTCATGCGCAAATACTCTCGTTACAAATCTTTTGAAAAGTTTTTACAAGGCAGCAGGTTCAATATAAAGTCACAAAAAGACTTTGAAA
>DCFY01000030.1 GCA_002315155.1 Megamonas sp. UBA1792 | reverse complement strand
AATTTGATAAATGAAATCTGTTGTCCTCGTTGTGCAGCCATTGACGCTACAACAACATTAGCACTGGCACCAATAAGTGTACCATTACCACCAAGACAAGCCCCTAACGACAGTGCCCACCATAATGGTGTAAGATCCGTCATGCCCATTGCTCCCATATCCTTAATAAGCGGAATCAAGGTTGCAACAAACGGAATATTATCAATAAACGCTGATGAAATCGCACTTATCCAAAGCACGAGCATCGTTGTCGAAGTAAGGTTACCCTGTGTGATTTTCATCGCTTCCGCTGCAAGCATGTTAATGACACCCGTTTCAACAAGTGCTCCAACGAGGACAAACAGACCTGCAAAGAAGAAGATTGCAAGCCATTCCACTTTGCTCAACACCTTCGTCAGCATCACTTCATTCGTAGAAATTGTAATAAGCATAAGCAAGCTGGCTCCTGTAAGTGCTGCTGTTGCAGTCTGTAAATGGAGTGCACTATGCATAACAAAAAGTGAAATCGTGATGACCAGTACAAATAGACATTTTTTCAAAAGCTTCGGATTACTAATCTGATTTCTGGCATTAAGATGCATAACTTTTGCCTTGAGCTCCTCCGTTGTATGGAGTTTTTTATGATAAACCAAAACAATCAATAATGCTGTTATGATAAAAATTAAAAAACATATTGCGGAAAGATTCGTAATGAAGGACATAAAATCGAGTCCTACTGCACTGCCAATCATAATGTTCGGTGGATCACCAATGAGTGTTGCCGATCCACCAATATTTGAAGCAAGAATCTGCGCAATAAGAAATGGTTTTACATCCACTTTAAGCTGTGCTGTAATACTAAATGTTATCGGCACCGTCAGCAGCACTGTTGTTACATTATCAAGTAAAGCAGAACAGCACATCGTAATTCCTGCCAAAGCCATAAGAAGAGCAATCGGTTTTGCCTTTACCTTCTGCGCTGCCCAGATTGCCAAATAGTTGAACAATCCTGTTTCGCTTGTAATATTTACAATAATCATCATCCCGATTAAAAGCCCCAGTGTATTGAAGTCAATATGGCTGATTGCCATCTCCTGTGACAGGACACCAAACAAGATCATCAAAACAGCCCCTGCAAGTGCTACAACTGTGCGATGTATCTTTTCTGATATGATTAATGCATAGGCAAGAACAAAAATCACAACTGCCACGATTGTACTAGTCTCCAAAATGTTCACTTCTTTCTTATGTAAGGTTTACTTTTGCATACCATCTATAAAAAAACAAGGCCACATATAGCTTTACTGTCAATCTTATGCTGTTATTTTTGCACTTTTTTCTTATACTCAATCGGTAAGAGAACAATTTGCTGTCCATCGCGCTTTACTTTTATATCATAATCAACAATACCTTCTTTATAAAGAACCATCTTCAAATCAAGAAGTGCCTTTCCCAGTTTTTCCTGTAGTACTGGTGTCAAATAAGCAAGCTGCAATTCTTCTCGCTCGAAACGTTTTTTCGGTCTTGGCTGCTTATCTATTTTCTCCTCCGAATCAAGAAATATTGACTCAACCGTTTTATCTTCCTTATAATCTTTAAACATATCTTTATCTGCTAAATCTTTTGGTATCTTTGCCATGCCAATTTACCCCTTTTTTACCTTTGCCCAAGAATCCCGCAGTCCAACGACACGATTGAATACAAGATGATCTCTTACTGAATCCTTATCTACACAGAAATACCCTTCACGCAAAAACTGATAATGCGTACCTATCGCTGTCCATTCGACACTTGGTTCAATAAGTGCATTGTCAATGACCTCAATTGAATTCTTGCTCAAAGCCGCAATAAAGTCCTCCGGTTCTTCACCATTTTCTCCAGTTTCAAGTAAATAGTCATAGAGTCGTACTTCTGCCTTAAGCGCCATTTTTGCTGCAACCCAGTGCAGTGTTCCCTTGACCTTCCGTCCGCTTGTCGCCCCGCCCGTCTTTGAGTCCAAGTCATAGGTACAGTGAAGCTCTGTGATATTTCCTGCTGCATCCTTGATGACCTCCTCACATTTGATGATATATGCATGCTTGAGACGCACTTCACCGCCCGGTTTTAAACGGAAAAATTTTTTTGGTGCTTCTTCCATAAAGTCATCTTTTTCAATGTAAATTTCACGTGCAAAAGGCACAAAACGATGCCCACCCTTATAGGGGTGATTTTCTGCTAACAAATATTCTGTTTTATCTTCCGGATAATTCATAATAACGACCTTAAGCGGACGCAAAACCGCCATTACACGGTCCGCATTTACATTAAGATCTTCACGAATACAATGCTCCAGCATTGCAACATCTACCAGACTGTTGCTCTTAGCAATACCAATACGTTCACAGAAATCGCGAATCGATTCCGGTGTATAACCACGGCGTCTTAGCCCTGATATCGTCGGCATACGCGGATCATCCCAGCCACTCACATAGCCGCCTTCAACGAGCTGACGAAGCTTTCTTTTACTCATAACCATATTGGTTATATTAAGACGTGCAAATTCAATCTGACGTGGACGCGTATTCACATCGAAACCAAGTGATTCCAACAACCAGTCATAAAGAGGACGATGATCCTCAAATTCGAGCGTACAGATTGAATGCGTAATATCTTCGATAGCATCCGATAGCGGATGCGCAAAATCATACATTGGATAGATACACCAGTCATCGCCTGTACGATGATGCGTTGTATGAGAAATACGATAAATGACAGGATCTCTCATCGTGATATTCGGTGAAGCCATATCAATTTTTGCTCTAAGGACACGTTTACCGTCAGCAAACTCTCCTGCTTTCATACGAGCAAAAAGATCGAGATTTTCTTCAACACTACGGTTTCTTTCCGGGCTTTCACTTCCCGGTTCCGTAAGCGTGCCACGGTATTCACGAATCTGTTCAGCTGTAAGATCACAGACATAGGCCTTACCACGCTTGATGAGTTCCACAGCAAAACCATACAGCTTATCGAAATAATCTGATGCATAAAACTTGCGATCCTCCCAAGTAAAACCAAGCCATTTGACATCTTCCTGAATAGAGTCAACATATTCAACATCTTCTTTTGTCGGGTTTGTATCATCGAAACGCAAATTACATATCCCGCCATTCTTTTTTGCCAAACCAAAATTCAGGCAAATTGATTTTGCATGCCCAATATGAAGATAACCATTAGGTTCCGGCGGAAATCGTGTGTGTATTCCCTCTGTATATTTTCCATTTTTTAAGTCTTCGTCTATTGCATTCTGCACAAAATTCGAAGCAGCTACTGTATTTTCTGTCATTCTTCTACCCCTCCACTATACAATTACTATAATCGCCATGATAACTCTCTACTATTCGTCCCTTTGTTGAAAATCTCCTGCTCTATCTGTTGAAAAATTTACTCCATCCTCCGTTTGCAGTTTCGCCGCTATATGCTTCTTCAAGCGCTTTATCCCCTGATTCATAAGCAAGTCCTTTGGTAAAAAGGCAACAATTCTCTCAAGATACCCCCTGTCAATCACCCGCTGAAGCGTCCATGCAAAATTGATATCATAGATCCACATAAGACGTACGAGCTTACGATCATCAAATGTCCGTATCTGTGAATAATCACATTGCTCACCCCTGACGAATTTATGGACAAAATCCGGGCTGCAGCCTGTACCATCGGACGGCTCCAAATAAGGTGACAGCACCCTGTAAATATCGAGCTTGTCAGCATCACGAAGCAATCTGGCAAATAGAAGTTCCCGCTTATTCGTCGTATTTTCAATGTTCTTTGCATTATGGTTACCAATTGCAAACATTAAAAGATCACGGTCTTCCTCATTCAGCCCGTCAATAAAGGACTGTTCCTTCAGTACCTTAATACCGAGCAAAGCATGATTTGCCGAAAGGCTGTCATTAAATGTCTTATATAATGTAAACTGACGAAATCGACCAACATCATGAAAAAGCCCCATCATCTCTGCCAACATACAATCATGTGCATTCATGTCCAAGTGTTCTGCAAGTTCCCGGCTGATTCTCGTGACATAGCCTGTATGTTCTTCCTTTATGAGGATTCCTTTTTGTATTTCTTTATCTTCATTATAAAATGATTTCATATAATCATGCATCCAAGCATGCATTTGTTCAAGTAGTACTTTCATAAAAACCTCCTAAAATCCCAACAAATTATATTATACTACGATTACAAATACTTTGCATAACAATTCCAAGCCAGAACAGTTGCTGCCACTGTACTTCACGGTTAAAGCACTTGTCACAGCCTATATCACATTCATAAACTCCTTTTTCACATAATCATGCGGCATAATAAAAATTTTCTAATCCAATTCTAATCAAATATACATTTTCTTTTAATCTTTGCTTGCTATACTAAAAGAACTGAAAGGAGCTGATAAACATGCCAAGCAAATTTACTAAGAAATGTTTTGCTCTTGCTTTGAGTGCCATGATGCTTACTGGTTGTGCTGCAACAAGTATTACAGAAGCATCGTCACGTCATAACCGCTCATACTACGAAGAAGATTCACATTCGCAGGGTGAAGTTAATACAGCTGCTATTGTTGGTGCTGTCGTTGGTGCCGTTATCGCGAAAGTCACCTGATTTAAAAAAGTAAAAATAAAGAGTGCTTCATCCCCCCGGATGTGGCACTCTTTATTTATTTGAAAAAACTTTGCACCGCTGATTCTTCCGTACCACCTAGGAAAATATGATATAATAAATGTACTTCAATAAAGGTGGTTTCTTCTATGGAATTCTTACTCTTTTTTCTTCTTGGTACAGGTGTAGGCATCTTCGGCACACTTGTTGGTATCGGCGGCGGCCTCGTCCTTGTTCCATTCTTCATCATGTTCATGACACCATCGACCTTTACAACTGCCCCGCAAATCGTCGGTACTTCACTTTTCATTGTCTTTCTCAATGCACTTTCCGGCACACTTGCCTATATACGCCAGCGCCGTGTTTTTTTCAATGCAGCAATTCCTTTTGCCATTGCTACACTTCCTGGAGCTTTTTTCGGCTCCTATATCTCCGACAGGTTCAATGGTCAAACACTGAACCTGTCTTTTGGTACCTTTCTGCTCCTTATGGCGTTTATGATGCATTGGAACTCCTCCCATAAAAAAGAGTGCGCTATCGTCTTTAATCCAAATACCTTTCAATACAACAAAATCATCGGCATTGCGAGCAGCACGCTCGTTGGTTTTTTCTCAAGCATCTTCGGTATTGGCGGTGGCGCGATTCACGTTCCACTTATGGTTTACGTTCTCGGCTTCCCTGTACATGTCTCGACAGCTACCTCACACTTCGTGCTTGCTGTCTCATCCTTCATCGGTGTCATCTCACATTTTTTCCTTGATCACATTGTCTGGATTCCAGCCATCAGTATCGGTATTGGTGCCATTATCGGCGCCCAAATCGGTGCAAAACTATCAAGGCGCACACGGCCCAAAATCATCCTTACCTTGCTCTCTTGTGCCGTCTTTGCTCTCGGTATACGTCTTATTTTCATGGGAACGGGAAAATAATTCTCCCTTATTTTTTTCGTAATGTAAAATAAGCAATTTCCGGTGAACAGCCAAACCGGATTGGGAACCAGCTACCCGCACCACGATTCACATAGCCGTAGGACCTGCCATTTTTATACATACCACGCATATATTTGAACATTGGCATTAATGGTATGCCAAACAAGCCAAACTGTCCGCCATGCGTATGACCTGTAAGTATAAGATTTACATTATGATCTGCTCCATTATCAATAAAATCAGGATGATGTGCCAAAAGAACCGTTATTGAATTTTTCGGGATTTCCTCCAAAGCCTCTGCTGTATACCTGCGGCAAAGGCTCTCATGTTCTTCCCTTTCCATCGGATATTCCACCCCGACAAGATAAAGTGCCGGACATCCTGCTTTCAATATAGCATTCTCATTGACAAGCTCATGCACTGCTGTTTTTTGCAAGGCTGCTTCAATCTCTTCCATCCCCCGCATATGCTCATGATTGCCGCGACAAAAATAAATTCCCTG
>DCFY01000032.1 GCA_002315155.1 Megamonas sp. UBA1792 | reverse complement strand
GCACGTTCGTTTTTGGTGATGCTCTGGCGTGGTGTATATTCAGCGGTATCGCTGATTTCACGTATTGATCCGGTAAAGCTGCGGTCGGGAAATGCATCAACTTTGACTGTGGCTGTAGAACCGATCTTTATGCGGCCCAGCTCAGCAGACGAGATGTAGATTTTCACCCAGCAGTCGGAAAGATCGGCAATTGTTGCAATCGGGGCTCCGGCAGCAATATATTCACCGGGTTCATAGTTCTTTGTAAGGATGAAACCTGTGAGTGGACTATATACAGCGAGGTCATCAGCAGAAGCTTTACTGGCAGTGAGGACAGCCTGACTTCGCGCAACTTCTTCGCGTGCGGCAGTTATCTGGTCTTCACGATTTCCTGCCTGCACAAGCTGTTCTTTTTCCTGTAGGGCATGCAGCTGAGCGGCGGCAGCGTCATAGGAAGCAAGGGCATCATCAAGCTGCTGCTTTGCAATTGCACCACTTGAATAGAGCTGGTTAGCACGTGTGTAGTCGCGGGCTGATTTGTCAAAAGCAGCCTGTGCAGCAGTTGTATTGGCCGCCGCTTCACGAATCTCAGCTGGACGGGCACCTTTTTCAAGATCTAATAACTGAGCCTGTGCTTTTTTTAGTGAAGCCGTATCACGCAAAAGAGCAGCGGTGACATCCTGTCGGTCGATATGGGCAACAAGATCGTTTTTTGTGAGAAAGTCACCTTCTTTGAACAGGAGCTCGTTCATATAACCGCTTGTTTTTGATGTGATATCAGCTTTTGTGACTTCTATCGTTCCTGTAAACACACTGGCAGATTCCTGCTGAGCATGGTATTCGCGAACTGCGTAGATGGTGAGAATAAGAAGCAGCAAAAAAATAAGGAGAGGTTTAATTTTTGTCTTCATGAATGAGGACTCCTTTCAATGCCAGTAAGAAATACAGTTATGGCTTGCTGCATATAAAGTGTATCATTTTCATTAGTGCCTTTGATACGCGTATGAATGGGACGGCTCATATAGTAGAAGTTTACCATTCCTGCCCAGAGGATGACAGCCGCTTGTATATTGATGTCCGGACGAAAAATACCTTGCTGAATGCCGCGTTTCAAGGCGCTTTTGAGTACAAGAAATACAAATTGCAGACGTTTTTTGATGAAGGTGTCAAGTACATTAGAGGGAGCAATGAGTTCACGGCAGAGAAAACGAATGAGCATGGGATTTTCCTGGTGAATCTTTTGTAGTGTTACTGCATAGAGGCGAAGGACTTCACGCGGATCAAGCTCTTGTATTTGTGGTGTGAGAAATTGTTCTAAGGCACTGACCTGCTTTTCAATAACCAATTCATACAATTTTTGTTTGCTGCCGAAATAGTAAGAAATAAGAGCACTGTTTGTACCAGCACGCTCAGCAATCTGGCGAATTGATATTTTATCGAAACCGTATTCGCCGAAGAGGTGTATGGCAGAATGGAGAAGTTTTTCTTTGGTATCTTGTTCCATGAGAACACTCCTTAATCAGTTGATTTAATCATTTGATTAAATTATAAAGCAAAGCATTCTATTTTGCAATAGTTTACAATAAAATGTTTTGTGTAAGAGATGTTTTGTATGTTTCGAAGAGAAGAACTTTCATAAAAATTTCGAATTGTTTTTTATTTGTATACAAATAATCTGAAACTAAAAATTTTTATTAGAAGAAGTCTTTTGACCCCTTGCGGAAATACGTTATCTAGTGGCATAATGAGAGTGTATAGGAGAATCACGTGGAAAAGACCCATGGAGTTTCTTCGAAGGGGATGAAGATATGATAGGAAGGTTGTCAAGGCAATTAAGGATAAAATTGTTCTTGGCCGGATTGGTGATTGGTGTTGTTTTTATTGCCGGAATGGCATGGTATTTTTCTTATTATACAAGGACACCAGATTATGCGATCAGGATGATTCAGGAGTCAATAGAGAAACATGATACAGTGAAATTCCAGAAATATGTAGATGTGGATAGTCTGCTTGGAGATTCATGTGATGCACTTATGGAAGGACTTATGGATTCGGAACGGCCAATGCCGGAAGAAGCGAAGGCGGCTGTCAGTGGTTTTGCAAAGATGTTCAAAGCACCACTCGTAACGAGCTTCAAGGGAACAATTAATCATTATGTGGAATCCGGTAATTGGGGAGACGATGCGTCAAAAGCATTTGATCAGGGGATTCCTATTGATTCAGATAAGATTCTGAACAAGTCCGGAATCAGGGAGCTGAGCTTTCGGAGCATTGATTATATCGCAGTTGATAAAGAGGCTGGTACAGCTGTTGCCGGCGTGCGTGTATTTCAGCAGGAAGCTGAGGCAGAGTTTGTAATGGAGGTTCATATGGCCCGATCCGATGAAGGGATATGGCGTGTGAAAACGGTTGGTAATTTCCGTGACTTCATTCTTTTTGTCAATAAGGCAAGATACAGCCATTTGCAGGATTATATGGAAGCGACAGATGCTCTTATGGTCAGTCATGATAAATCCGTACGTGTTATCGAAAAGAAGATGCAGGATAAGTTATTGTCCGGTAATCTGGGGAATGCAGAGTTGCGTGATTCACTCAAGCATGTTGTTCTGGATGAATATCGTGCTGATTGGTTGGACCGTCAGGATGAGTTAAATCTTATCGAAGTGCCTGATTCTGCAAGGACATTGCATAAGCTGCGTCTACGGATATGCAGTCTTCGTATTGATTATGCAGAAAAATATGCGGCTTGGATGGATGATAAAAATGCTGCGACGATTAAAGCAGCAAATGAGAAACTAAAAGAAGCTAAGACACTTGAACATGAGGCTGTTGTTATTACAAGCCGAATAAAAGAAAGCACAAAATAGATATGGCATAAAAGGCCTGGGAGATCATTTGATTTCTTGGGCTTTTTTGATTCTTTTACTTTATAGAAACTCGTTGTATAATTATAGAGTATAGATTAGATGATGTGGCAGATTTTTATTTATAATGCCATTGGATTACAGAGAACATAATAGGAGGAAGAGAATTATATGAGTGAAGTATTGTTGCATTATACACGTGGCGGGTATATTGAGGATATCCATCGCGGTGATGTCGTAGCAGTGGATATCACGGGTAAGATCGTCGATGCAATTGGAGATGCACAACGAGCGATGTATTGGCGCAGCGCAGCAAAACCTTTTCAGGCACTGCAGTTTGTGGAGCAGGGTGGTTTGGAGAAATACGGTATCACACAGAAAGAGCTTGCTCTGCTTGTGTCATCACATAGCGGTGAACCGATGCATGTTGAGCTGGTAAAGGGAATTCTTGCGAAAATCGGTCTTACGGCGGATGCGCTTGACTGCGGGCCGGCCCGTCCAATGAATTGTAAGGCAGCAAATGCACTTATCGAGAATCACGAAAAACCGCAGGCAGTGCATAATCCCTGCTCGGGTAAGCACTCACAAATATTGGCATTGTGTCAGATGATGGGGCTTGATATTGCAGGCTATACAAATCCAGAGCATGAAGTGGAAAAAGTTATTCGTGCACATGTTGCTATGGCAGCAAGAATTCCGGATGAAAAACTTAAGATCGGTATCGATGGCTGTGGTGTGCCGGTATTTTATCTGCCCTTATATAATATGGCACTGGCCTATGCTCGCCTGGCAATACCGGAAAAAGCGGAATGGGGTGCCTACGAAAATGCAGCACTGACGATTCGTAATGCAATGAGGGCCTATCCGGAAATTCTTGCAGGAACAGGACGTATTGATACCGTTGTATCTAAGATAACTAAAGGACGTATTATTGCGAAGATTGGAGCAAATGCGGTTTATTGTTTGTCTGACATGAAAAATGGTATAGGTATTGCTTTTAAAATTGAAGATGGCAGTTATCGTGCGATTAATCCGGCAGTTATCGGTGTGTTAAAACGTCTTGATCTCATTACAAGGGAAGAGCATGCGGCACTACTTGAAAAGTTCCCGCCTGTTCTAAAAAACCATCGTGGCGATATTATCGGCACAGTTGAAACGATGTTTTAAATGTGCTGATAATTTATGGTGCAGGTACTTTTCATTGTGTCATAGTTTCTTCCCGTGATAATCTATGATACAATTTAGAGATTGTAGTAGAATTGTGGATTCTCTATAAAATAAAAGCAAAAAGAAGGCTTTGGAATGAATAAAAAGATAGAACAGTTTAATAAGATGCTCGAAGAAAATAAGATTAGCGCATTTGTAACAGAAAAATTCAAGGATGATCTTCATACAATTGCCTATCGTTCTAATATGGAAATTAAAGGGCAGGACTTGCCGATGGCATTAATGCTGGATGACAGTATTTATACAGTCATCCATGTTGTTATTGCACAGAATGTTGCAAATGATGATAATAAAGTGAAGATCGCTGGCTGTCTCAATGATCTTAATCGTCAGTACAAGAGCTTTAAGTATTATATTTCGGAAAACAATGATATCCTGCTTGATTGCTGTATTCCATCAAGTGATGAGAATTTTGATACTGAACTTGTTCGTGCAATGCTGGATGTTGTACTCAAGCATCTTGAAGAAAAATATGCAGAAGTCATGAAGCTGATTTGGGCAGTTGCATAAAAGTACTGCCGGAGGTGCCGCGAAAGCGGCACTATTTTTGTTCGTGAATTTGTTTGCCGTCGGTTCATAAATCTTTGTTTAATCCTACATTTTTCTTGATTATATGAAGTCGATAGGCTATTATTATAGAAGTTGCTTTTTGTTAATATAAAAGCTTGTATTTATTGACAGAAAGATGAAACGAAAAAGGGGATATTTATGATGCGGTCCAATATTTTGGATTTATTGCGCAAAGCAGGCGATGAGTATATATCAGGCGAAGAGATCGCAAGTAAGCTGGGAGTATCGCGGACGGCAGTGTGGAAGCATATCAAGGAACTTAAACAGGCAGGTTATACAATTGATAGTCATTCGCGAAGCGGTTATTGTCTGAAAGCGACGCCAGATCTCTTACTGCCAGGGGAAATCGAAAATGGACGTAAGACGAAGGTTCTTGGAAATGTTGTGAAGTATTATAAATCAGTTCTATCAACAAATAATGAGGCGAAGAAGTTTGCGTCACAGGGTGCTGCAGATGGAACTATTATTGTGAGTGAGGAACAGAGTACAGGACGCGGACGTCTTTCGCGTGGATGGTATTCGCCGGCGGGTAAGGGCATTTGGTTTACAATTATATTGCGACCAAATTTTTTGCCGCAGGAGGCACCTAAGTGTACACTTATGGCGGCGGTGGCACTAGCAAAGGCGGTAAAGAAGTTTGGACTCGATGTGGGTATTAAGTGGCCGAATGATATTCTGTTCGAGGGGAAGAAGATTGTTGGCATTCTTACAGAAATGAATGCTGAGATGGATCGCGTCAATTACATTATTATTGGTATGGGAATTAATGTGAATATTGCGCGTGATGAATTTCCCGATGAGATAAAGGACATTGCAACATCATTTTCGATTATGAAAGGCGAACGCCTGCCACGGCTGGAAATCTTGAATGAACTTCTTTATGAACTTGAGAATCTTTATGAAAAAGCACAGACGGATGGTTTTATGCCAATTCTTGACGAGTGGAAGAAGTATTCAGTGACGCTTGGTCAGGAAGTCAATGTCATCGGTATTAATGAAACTTTTGCCGGGAAGGCTGTGGATATTGATGGTGATGGTGCACTGCTCGTAGAAACAACTGAGGGGACCCGACGGGTGCTGGCGGGCGATGTATCGATTCGTCCACGGGAATAAAAGTTTTTTGATGAGGTTTTATGTATTAAAGCAGTAGGAAAAATTCATGGATAATTATCGGCTTAGAGAAAATCGGGTACTTGCCCGTTATGCTGTGACAGCTCTATAGAATATAAAACATAGCAAGGCCATTGGAGGAAATGAAATGCTTTTAGTCTTTGATATTGGTAATAGCAATATCGTATTGGGAACATATGAGGGAAAAAAGCTGTTAAAGCACTGGAGGATATCGACGGATCGTCAGAAGACGGGGGATGAGTATGGGATGCTCATCAATAATCTTTTTCGCTATCAAGGAATTCGTATGACAGATATTGATGCAATTATTATCTCATCGGTTGTACCACCGCTTGTCGTACCAATCATCAAGATGTGTGAGCGCTACTTTCATATCAGACCGCTTGTTGTTGGACCGGGAATTAAGACGGGAATACGCTTAAAGTATGAAAATCCGCGCGAAATCGGGGCAGATCGTATTGTGAATACGGTTGGGGCTTTTGAACAGTATGGAGGACCTCTTGTTGTTATTGATATTGGTACGGCAACGACCTTTGATGTGGTTGATGCTCATGGTGACTATCTTGGCGGGGCAATTGCCCCAGGAATTGGTATCTCAACAGAGGCACTTTTCCAGCGTGCAGCGAAACTGCCGCGTATTGAGCTTGTAACACCCAAATCTGTTATTTGCCGAAATACGATAACAAGTATGCAGGCGGGGATTATCTTTGGCTTTGTTGGGCAGATTGATGAGATCGTACGTCGTATCAAAGCTGAGATGGCACAGGAAATGACGGTTGTTGCGACCGGAGGTCTTGCTCGTATGATTGCCAAGGAATCAAAGACGATTGACAAGCTCGATCATTTCCTTACACTTACAGGGCTACGGGTACTTTATGAGAGAAATGTATAGGAGTTTTTAAATTCATGTTTATAAGAAATCTCGAGTTTCCGGTTCCGGTTTTTCTTGCGCCGATGGCAGGGGTTACGGACATACCTTATCGTATATTGGCACGAGAAATGGGCTGTGAACTGGTATATTCGGAAATGGTAAGTGATAAAGGAATTAATTATCGCAACAAACATACGCTTGAGATGCTGAGGACAGAGGCTGCTGAGCGACCGATGGCAATGCAGCTTTTCGGTGAAGAACCGGAAAGCGTTGCAGCGGCAGCAAAATATATTGAGGGTCTTGGTTGTGCTGATATCATTGATTTCAATATGGGGTGTCCGGCACCCAAAATTGTCAGGAATCATGAAGGAGCGGCACTCATGCGTACACCACAGCAGGCTTATGAGGTCTTGTGTGCACTGCGTGAAGCGGTGCAGCTGCCAGTGACTGTAAAGATGCGCAAGGGGTGGGATGATGCGCACGTAAATGTCATTGAAATGGCAAAACTTGCCGAAAAAGCAGGTATGGATGCCATTGCTGTTCATGGCCGGACACGCGAGGCGTACTACAGCGGCCGGGCTGACTGGGACATTATAGCCAAGGTTAGGCAGGCTGTGAACATACCAGTTATTGCAAATGGTGATATCCGTACGTGTGCTGACCTTACGCAGGTTTTAGCACAGACGGGATGCGATGGTGTTATGATTGGTCGGGCGGCTCAGGGAAATCCATGGATTTTTCGACGATTCACCAAGTTTCTGCAGACGGGGGTTGAACTGCCGGAGCCAGCGATTGAAGAGCGTGCTGAAATTATACTGCGTCATCTTGATATGCTTATCAGGTATAAAGGCGATTATATTGGTCCGCGCGAAATGCGTAAGCATGCAACCTGGTATACGAAAGGGCTGCGGCATGGAGCTGAACTGCGGGGAAGTTTTAATACCGCTGAACAGCGGGAGGATTTTGTCGCGATTTTGCAAAAAATGATAAAATTGACAAAGTAACAAAAAAAACATATAATATTTAGTAATCATTAGGATAATAAAAAGAGTGTCAAGTGCTCACTTGACACTCCTTTATGTTTGTCCTAATGTCATATGAAAGTTATGGATTGGGAATGAGAGCACAGAGTCTGATTCATTTTAACTTTCATTTTCAATTTATAAGAATAAAGGAGCGCATGACAAATGGCTGATAAGCGTGTAATGCTGACCGAAGAAGGCTTAACGAAACTCGAAAGTAAACTGGAAAATTTAAAAAGTGTACGTAGAATCGAAGTATCGGAAAGAATTAAGCAGGCAATTGATTTTGGTGATATCAGTGAAAACTCAGAATACGAAGATGCAAAAAATGAACAGGCATTTATTGAAGGTGAGATACTGACACTGGAAAAAATGCTTAGAAACAGCGACATTATTAAGGATGATAGCTCAGAAAAAGATGTTGTCCATGTAGGTAATCGAGTTGTTATTCGCGATCTTGAATTTGACGAAAAGTTGGAATACACTATTGTTGGTTCAGCAGAAACAGATCCGACCGAAGCAAAGATATCTAATGAATCACCGGTGGGCGTGGCGATTATCGGGCAGAAGGTCGGCAGTATAGTAGAAGTACATGTACCAGCGGGAACGCTTAAGTATGAAATTTTGGAAATTAAGGGATAAGGCAGATTGATAATAGATAGGAGTTATGAAATTGGCAGAAAAGAAGGAAGAACAACTACAAAACGAAGAGCTTAATGAAATGATGCAGGTTCGTCGTGAAAAGATGGCAGCTTTTGCGGATAAAGGTATTGAACCATTTGGCCGTCATTTTGAGGTTACGCATCATGCAAAGGACGTTATTGAACATTTCGAAGAACTTGAAGATGAAGATGGTGCTAAAAAGGTAAAGATTGCGGGCCGACTCATGGCGATTCGTGGACATGGCAAGGCAAGTTTTGCTACGCTTATGGATCTTTCGGGTAATATTCAGGTTTATTTCAAGCTGGATGTTGTCGGTGAGGAAAAATACAGTCAGTTTAAGCTTCTCGATATCGGTGATATTGTGGGCATTACGGGAACGGTATTTAAGACACATCGTGGTGAAATTACGGTTAAAGTTGACACTTTTGAGCTGCAGGCGAAGTCACTTCGTCCATTACCGGAAAAATTCCATGGACTAAAGGATGTCGAAGTACGCTATCGTCAACGGTATCTGGATCTTATTGTTAATCCGGAAGTGCGTGATACATTTGTTGCGCGCAGTAAAATTATTAAGTCAATCCGCAGTTATCTTGACAGTCGTGATTTCCTTGAAGTAGAAACACCTGTCATGCATTCGATTCCTGGTGGTGCGGCAGCACGTCCTTTTGTGACATATCACAATGCACTTGACATGCAGCTTTACTTGCGCATTGCCCCGGAACTTTATCTCAAACGCCTTATTGTCGGAGGACTGGAAAAGGTCTATGAACTTGGTCGTGTGTTCCGTAATGAAGGCATTGATGTACGACATAATCCGGAGTTTACATCGGTAGAAATTTATCAGGCATATGCTGATTATAATGATCTTATGAATATTACAGAAGGTATCATTGTTGACGCTGCTAAAGCAGTTCTTGGTACGACGGTAATCAACTATCAGGGTGTAGAAATTGATCTTGCGAAGGTTCGCCGCATTAGCATGAATGATATTGTCAGAGAAACAACAGGTAAGGACTTCCTTAGTGCAAAAACGGTAGAAGAAGCACGGGCGATGGCAGATGAAATTCATGTACCGTATGAGGAAAAACATGGCATTGGGGGTATTTTGAATGCTGCTTTTGAAGAAAAAGTAGAAGAAACACTCATGCAGCCGACTTTCATTACAGGGCATCCAACTGAAATATCGCCGCTGGCAAAGCGTAATAAAGAAAATCCGGATATCACGGATCGTTTTGAGATATTTATTTATGGGCGGGAGCTTGCTAATGGTTTTTCGGAACTTAATGACCCGATTGATCAGGAAGGCCGCTTTCTTGAACAGGTAGCACAACGTGAGTCGGGTGATGATGAAGCACATATGATGGACAGAGACTATGTAACAGCACTCGAATATGGGTTGCCGCCTACGGGTGGTCTTGGTATTGGTGTTGATCGTCTTGTTATGTTTCTTACGGATAGTGCATCTATCCGTGATGTATTGCTCTTCCCGCATATGCGTCATAAAGCAGAATAAAAAACAGACAAAGATAAAAGCCGCGAATCAAATTTGATTTGCGGCTTTTATCTTTGTCTGTTTTTATTATCGAACATAAAGCTTGATCTTTTAGGAAAACTTTCTGAGACGTTTTATATTGTGATATCTAAGTATTGGTGTAATAAAGTCATTTTGTGTCAAAAAAGCCTGACTGTTTCTGTAAAAATATTGAAAGATAGTGTTTAAAAGCAGTGGGAATGCTATAAACAGAGTTTAATTCGGCAGCAGTGGCCCAGAAAAAAGGAGACAACGGCAATGCACCTTTTTTTACTGAGTAAGGAAGGGGATTTTCTCTAATGGCAGTTTCGGATAAAAGAATGGAGTAGCCAATCATTTGCCACTCGATATGAGAAAAAACATGCTTTGCCGGCGATAATTTTTTTATGGAAACAGGTTGCAATCCTTCTTGAGCTAATAATTCTGAAAGCTGGCAGGGCGTTAGATGTCCGTTTATGTTGGGAAGTTCCCACAGTCCTGCTAAAAGACCTTTATTGCTGCGCTGATTGATTGCAAGGTGGTTTTCGTCGGTAATAACGAGTATGGTATGTTTTTCAATTATACGAGGGCTGTTCCGGCTTTTGTAAGGGAGTTCAGTGACATGCGATTCATCATAAGCAAGGCAGAGCGTACGCAGAGGGCACTCTGTGCAGTGTGCTGCGCTTTTTGGCAGGCAGATCGTAGCACCAAGCTCCATAAGTGCCTGATTGAAAAAGCCGGCGTCTTTGTTTGCGGGCATAAATTTTAGCAGTTCGTCTTCAATGCTGCGTTTTGTGCTTTCTTTGCGAATATCGATGGGTGAGGCAATAAGGCGCATAATGACTCGCAGTACGTTACCATCGACAGCTGGCTGCCTTTCGTTACAGGCAATCGAGCTTATGGCACCTGCAGTGTAACGACCAATACCGGGAAGCGTGAGCAGGGTAGCAAAGTCGCGGGGGATCGTGCCATTATAATCAGCAACAATTTTCTCAGCAGCTTTTTTGAGATTGCGGGCGCGGTTGTAGTACCCTAAGCCTTCCCAAAGTTTGAAGAGTACATCAAGTGATACGGTCGCAAGTGACTGAACCGTCGGCAGAGCAATGATTAAACGCTCGAAGTAAGGCTTTACAGTTTCTACACGTGTTTGTTGTAACATGATTTCGGAGATCCAGACACGGTAGGGAGTTGGTTCTTCACGCCAGGGGAGTACACGCGCATGGCTGTGGTACCATTGCAGTAATGGTTCTACGATCGCGGGCAGTTGCTTTGTTCGTTCGAGTGGAATATGGTTTATCATAGAAAAAA
>DCFY01000120.1 GCA_002315155.1 Megamonas sp. UBA1792 | reverse complement strand
TTTTTGGTAAGCTCATCGATATCTTTGCCCCACAAAATATGTGCCGTTGAAATAAATCTTGCCTTCAGATTATCTTTAAGCTCTTTTTCTTTATCCATCACCAAAAGTATCACTCCTTACTTTCTTGATCACTTTTTAATAATAAGCATTTGCTTGTATTCCTTATTGTTTTTCTAAATACAGAAAGCCGCCTCAGATACATAATTTCTTGCTTACACAAGTTTACGCCTCCACGACGGCTTTATTACTAGATCACAATATCTTTCCCGACAATAAGTGGATAGTTTGAAGCACCCTTCAACCATTTACCTTTTGTAATCACTACATTTTTATCACAAATGACATTTTCCACCAGAGAATTCTCTTTCAAATCACATTTTTGCATAATAATACTATTTTTCACATGTACGCCTTTACCAATCTTCACACCGCGGAACAAGATACTATTTTCTACCTCGCCCTCAATAATACATCCATTTGCAATAAGTGAATTTCGTGTCTGCGCTGTCTTTTTATACTGTACAGGTGCCTCGTCCTTTATTTTCGTATAGATGAACTCACCATTCATAAAAAGTTCCTGCCATATCTCCGGCTTCAAAAGATCCATACTTGCCTTATAATAGCTGGCAGTCGATGTAATACGCGCAACATAACCATCATGCGCAAAAGCATAGATATTATATGTATCATGCTGACGCAATATACCATCAAGAAGGAAATCCGATCCGCCATGTTCATAAGCATTTCGAATCAATTCAATGAAAATCCTTTTATCCATAAGATAAATCCCCATAGATACCTTTGAATTTTCATATACAACTGGTCTTTGTGCAATATCCTTGACAAAGCCATTTTCCGAAATTTCAAGAACAATGCCATTTCCCGGTTGTTCCTCTCCTTCAACATTATAGACCATTGTAATGTCTGCACCTGTATTTTGATGGAAGCGCAAAACTTTGGAAAAGTCCATATTATAGATAACACTACCACTTACAAGCAATACATATTTCTGCACACTATGCTCAATAAAATCAATATGGCGATAAAAATTTTTCAAATCGCCTTTATGCGTTTCATCACAGTCCTGTGCCACTGGCAGATAAAAAAGACCTTCATGACGACGTGCAAGATCCCAATCTTTCCCTGAACGAAGATGGTCCAGTACAGATCGTGATTTATCCGGCAGCATGATTCCAACATTACCTATACCTGAATTTACCATGCTCGATAAGCCAAAATCAATAAGTCGATATCGCCCGGCAAACGGAATAGATGCAATCGGACGACTCTCTGTCATTTCCTTGATAAAAACATCGTTTTCCTGAAGATTCATAATCCCCATCACAGTTTTCACTAATAATCCACTCCGATCAAATCAAAGATATTAGCCGACCTGTTTATTACCTGCTTCCGAAAGAACAATCTCGCCTTCTGGAACCACTGTAATTGCACCATCAGCACCAACGACCTTTGCACCTGTAGAAATCTCGCAATTCTGTGCAACAATAGCTTTATCAACAATCGCATTCTCTGCAATTGTCGTAAACGGCATGATTACAGAATTAGTTACCCGTGCACCTTTGCCAATTCTTACACCCGGAAAAATAACCGAGTTTTCTACTTCGCCAAAAATCATCGTGCCCTCACTGACGAGAGACGTTGTAACTTTTGCCGTTTCACCAATATAATGCGGTGGCATTGAAAACCCTGCTGAATAAATTTTCCACAATCCGTCCATAGAAAATGGCGGTTCATCCTGCAAAAGATCCATATTTGCCTGCCATAGACTCTCAATCGTCCCGACATCCTTCCAGTATCCATCAAATGCATACGAGAAAAGCCTTGCATTATCCGCCAACATCTTTGGAATGATGTTTTTACCAAAATCGTGACTTGATACACTATCCTTTGCATCATCTTCCAGATAACGTTTCAAAAAGCTCTTATTGAAAATATAGATTCCCATAGATGCCAGATTGCTTTTTGGCTTTGCCGGTTTTTCCTCAAACTCTTCTATACGTCCATTCTTTGCCGTATTCATGATACCAAATCGTGGTGCTTCATCCCATGGAACTTCAATAACGCCAATTGTAGCTTCTGCTTTATTCATTTTATGTGACTCAATCATCCAGGAATAATCCATCGTATAAATATGATCGCCTGAAAGGACAAGCACATATTCCGGATCAATTGAATCAATAAAATTGAGATTCTGATAAATTGCATCCGCCGTTCCCTTATACCAATCCGCACCTTTTTCACGCGCATACGGTGGCAGGATAAACACTCCGCCATCTTTCTTATCAAGATCCCACGCTCCACCTGTACCAAGATAATTATGAAGTTCCAATGGACGATACTGCGTCAGAACACCGACTTTATTGATTCCCGAATTTGCACAATTGCTTAAAGGAAAATCAATAATCCTGTACTTTCCGCCAAATGGTACCGCTGGTTTTGCAATCTTTTTCGTTAAAGCACCAAGCCGACTTCCCTGTCCCCCTGCTAAAATCATTGCTAAACATTCTGCTTTTCTCATAAAAACCCCCCCCGGAATTGTTCACACGCATCCAACCATTATATGAATCCATAAAGACTGCCCCAGGCAGAACTTTCTGAACTGTGGCCTTATCAAGCTTTTTATTCGAATCCTACAGTCGTCCATACACGTTCTTTATATAGTTTTGGCTTAGAC
>DCFY01000022.1 GCA_002315155.1 Megamonas sp. UBA1792 | reverse complement strand
TAGGAGCTTCCCGGTTTAGGATTTAGTGTACGAATAATATCTACCGCAAGCTGTACTTCATTTGGCTTACAATTTTCCACCTCTGCAATTAACTTGAGCTGTGCTTTGCCAACTTCCTCTAGATGATTCTCTATGACAGCCCTAACGAGTCCATCATAGATTCCCTGCTGCTTTGCCTGTATCATGAGGCATTCACGAAGATCACGTGCTCCTACACCTGCTGGTTCAAATGTCTGTATAACATGAAGTACAGCCAGCACCTCGTCCTCTGTCGTCTGCGTAGCCCGGGCAATCTCACTGCATGGTGCCCGTAAATAGCCACAGTTGTCGGTAGATCCCACAATAAATACTGCTATGGATTTTTCCCGATCACTTTTAAAGCTAAAATTCACCTGTTCAAGAAGATCTTCTTCCAAGGTAAGCTGCATTGTCGATATGGTTTCATAGCTCTGCTTTACATCTGTCTTTAGCGGTTTTGCCCGTTTCTCATCATCTCCGAGATAGTTTGCCAACGCAGATAGTTGTTCTATGCTGTAACGATCCGTTAGCTTTTCTCCATGTTCCGTCTCACCCAGACTATCGTCCATCTCAAGTGCTGGATTCTCCATATATTCTTTTTCGATTGTCGCACAAAGATCCTGCGATGAAAGCTGTAAAATCTGTATTGCCTGCTGCAACTTTACTGTCATTGCCAGTTTCTGTCCAAGATTCAAGCTTAAACTTTGCTCCATACTGTAACCCTCAACCAATCTTTTTAAAACATATCATTATGCAATCGGTTCGATTGCTGCTGCAATTGCTGCGCCTAATCCGGAACCGCCATTTTCCAGCACTGTATCTACCTGCCCAGCATCTTCGCCAAGAATATCATAAAGTGCTTTCCGGATGTTTTCCGCTGCAAGCGGCATTTTTTCATACACAGATCCATCAACTGCAATATGCTGTTTACAGACCTTTCCATTCCCACTCAAATGCCAAATAATCCCTGCATACGTTGCAGCGACAAGACGTGCCGAGCGAATAACGACTGCTGCTGCCAGCTGCTTCACCCATGTACCTTCTTTAAGGGACAACACTACACCTGTCTTATCTTCGACTATTTTTTCCACAACTGCCAAAGTTTCTGATTGATCAACAAGTATGCCCGACATATCAATACTTGTAAATACAAATTTTTTGTCTGTCGCAAATGCATCTGCCAATGCATAGCCGAAAAGCTCACCAATATAACGTCCTGAAACCATCTTTTCCAAACGCTGTTCACCTGGCTTTTCCGAGGCATCATCCAGTATATGATCATATTTATTCGTTATAAGCTTGCAGAAAGCACCCGATTCCATATTTATGACCATTTTTGAACGTCCTTCATCCGCATACGGTTCGAGATAACAGGTATTATGTCCTGTTGCGTAAATCGACCCGATATATGTATCCGCCTGTTTGTAGGCTGCAGCCAAAAGCACCGCAACAGTATCATTGATAACAGCTACCGGGGATACATTTTTTATGCCATTACGTTCAAGTGCAGCCTTCAAAAGATCATTGATAACCTCACCTTCAACTCCTGTCGTTGCAAACTCTTTTGTCCAGCTAATAAGCTTTGCATTATAAAGATTTGTCTGCTTTGACGGAAAAGAAAAAGTATGTCCCAGCAAATATTTCTTCGTATGGTTGCCGTCAATGGCCTCATCAACAATTCCGGCAATAAAATCGAACATGTCCTTTGCTGTTGATCCTTCACCAACATAGTCATAAATACCGGGTACACGCAGGGGTTTTGCCACCTTTTTGCATATTGTAAACTTTTTATCGCCTTCCAGGCAGATGCGAAGCACGCGAACATTAGTTCCACCAAAATCCAGTGCCAGATACTCTCCTTTTTCCTTGCCTGTAGGCAGACCAACATAGGATTCCAGCATACGCAGCGATGATTCCCCACTTTTCTTAAGGCCACTCTCGATATCATAGCGAAAAGCTGCGGCGATTTCACTAAGCTCCGCCTGTCCTATCGTAAATTCATCAATCATTTCCTGGAATTTTCTTTTATTCAGATTCATCTTTATCTATTCCTCCCAAAATTTAATCTACATACGATAAAACTTCCTAAAAATCTTTTATTTCTGTGATGCATGATTACGTGGAATAATTTCAAGCCAGTACCCATCCGGATCGCTAATGAAATAAATTCCCATAGTCAGATTTTCATAACAGATGCAGTCCATCTTTTGATGCAGCGCATGTGCCGCATCAAAGTCATCAACACCAAAAGCAAGATGAACTTCGTTTTCGCCAAGATTATATTTTTGCTTGCGACCCAAAATATACGTAAGCTCAAGTTCATGCGGTGTCTGTCCACCATCACCAAGATATACTAATGTGAAACTATCTGTTTCCTTACGACGTGTTTCTTTAAGTCCAAGTGCTTTTTCATAAAACTCCAGAGATTTATCTAAATCTAATACATTAAGATTATTGTGTAAAAATTTAAACTGCATTATGATCACTCTCCTATATTTTTTACTTATTGGGAAGATTTTTCTATAAAATTCCCCCAATCTGTATATCCATTCTACCTCTGTGACTCAAAAGTTTCTTCAAGGTATTCCCAGCGTTCCATAAGCGTTTCCAGCTTGCTTTGCAAACGCAGCTCCTCCTGACTCAGCTCATTTAATCGGCTATAGTCTGTTCCAGCACATTCTGCCATCTGCCGCTGTACGGCCTTAAATTCGCCTTCCACTCTAGCAATGACTGTCTCAATCTCTTCATATTCGCGTTGCTCCTTAAACGTAAGCCGCTGCTGCGACCTTTCCTGCACATTTTTTTCCTGCATCTGTGGCAACGTCTTTTCCGGCATCTGCTTTTCCTTTTGTGTCGCTTCCTGTTCCTCTTTTTCCCGCTCCTGCTCCGCCTTATAGCGGGAGTAGCCGCCCGAATACTGACGCAGATGTCCGCCCTCCTCATAGACAAAGACTTTTTTTGCCAGTCGATCAACAAAAAACCGGTCATGCGACACAAAAATAATTGCACCATTGAAACGATCAATAAAGTCCTCCAGAATCGCCATAGTCTGCAGATCAAGATCATTCGTCGGTTCATCAAGCAATAATACATTTGGCGCATCCATAAGAATCCGCAAAAGGAACAGTCGTCGCTTTTCGCCACCTGATAATCTGGCTATTGGTGCCCATTGCAGATCGCTTGGAAACAGGAATGTTTCCATAAGCTGCGATGCACTAAGACGTGTGCCATCTGCCAGTGTAATATAGTAAGCAGCCTCTTTAATATACTCAATCGCTCGCAATCGTTCATCTATATCATTGCTCGTCTGTGTAAAATAACCAATTTTCACAGTTTGTCCAACCTTAATCATGCCACTCGTCGGCTGTAATTTACCTGAAAGAAGATTGAGCAAAGTCGTCTTGCCTGAACCATTGGGTCCGAGTATTCCAACACGGTCATTGCGAAGCACAACATAAGAGAAATCATCAATAAGTTTCCGTGCATCTGCCATATAGTGCACATGCTCCAGCTCAATGACCGTACGTCCGAGACGACTACCCGCCAAACCAATCTCTACATTATCGTGGCTGAGATCAACCTTCTTGTTTTTTGTATCCTCATAACGTTCAATCCTCGCTTTTTGCTTCGTTGAACGTGCTTGTGCTCCGCGGCGCATCCATGCCAGTTCATTACGCAAAAGATTCTGCCGTTTACGCTCTGACGCTTCATCCCTATCCTCACGAGCCGCCTTCAGCTCTAAAAACTCTGTATAATTTCCTGTATACACATAAGCTTTTCCCTTATCAAGTTCTAAAATTTTCGTTGCTACACAATCAAGAAAATATCGATCATGTGTCACCAGAAGCAGCGCGCCCTTAATCTTATGGAGATATTCTTCCAACCATACAATCGTTTCACTATCAAGATGATTTGTTGGTTCATCAAGAAACAACAAATCGCATGGATGAATGAGCGCGGTAGCCAGTGCCAGCCGTTTCTGCTGTCCTCCGGACAGTTCGCCTGCCTTTGCTGTAAAATCAGAAATACCAAGCTTTGTAAGAATTGTCTTGGCATCGCTCTCCATCTGCCATCCATCCAGCTCATCAATGCGCTGCGTTAGCTGCATGATTTTTTCTTGCAGACCCTGGTTTGTTGGAGATTTTTTACTATCTGATAAAGCCATTTCATAATCACGCAGTGCTTTCATGATCGGTTTATCACCCTTAAACACCTCCATGAGTACCGTATTCTCCGATGAAAATACCTTATCCTGTTCGAGATATTCCTGCTGTATGTTTTTCATCGTCACAATATTACCGCCATCTGCCGGCACATTCCCGGCAACGGTTCGAATGAATGT
>DCFY01000092.1:14157-16653 GCA_002315155.1 Megamonas sp. UBA1792 | reverse complement strand
GACATAATAGTTTGTTTACTACGCCTTGACCACACTTTGACAACAGTCTATAATGAAATGTATTGTATTCATAGCAATACAAATAAAAAATATGTCACAGAATATGAAAAACATATAGAATTAAACATAGACAATATGGTAAAATTATATGGATTATTTTAAAACACAAAGTCCTTATTTTAGTGGGGGTAGATTAGTTTGAAGTATATGAGTGGTACAGAACTGCGCGAAAAATATTTGCAGTTCTTTGTTGAAAAAGGTCATCTGCGACTAGCAAGTGCATCTTTAGTTCCAGAAAATGACCCGACTTTATTGATGGTTGGTGCAGGTATGGCACCTTTTAAGCCTTTTTTTACAGGAAAAATGCAGCCGCCGTGTACGCGTATTACGACAAGTCAGCGCTGTGTACGTACAGGTGATATTGAAAATGTAGGTCGTACGGCCAGACATCAGACGTACTTTGAAATGTTAGGGAACTTTTCCTTTGGTGATTATTTCAAGCATGATGCAATCAACTGGGCGTGGGAATTTCTTACGGAAGTCGTTGAATTGCCGAAAGATAAGCTTTGGGTAACGATTTATCCGAAGGATGATGAAGCTTATAAGATATGGACAGAAGAAGCTGGCATAGATCCCTCACATATTGTTAAGCTCGATGATAATTTCTGGGAAATTGGACCGGGTCCGTGTGGTCCTGATTCCGAAATTCACATTGACCTCGGTGAAGAACGCGGCTGTGGTAAGCCGGATTGTGCTGTTGGTTGTGACTGTGATCGTTTTCTTGAAATATGGAACCTCGTATTTACGCAGTATGACCGTACGGAAGCGGGTGAATACAATCCGCTTGCTCATAAAAACATTGATACGGGCTGTGGTCTTGAACGTCTGGCATCTGTTGTTCAGGGGAAGAGAACGAACTTCGAAACAGATCTTCTTTATCCAATTATCGAGTATGCAGCTAAGGTGTCCGGTATAACATATGGGAATGATGAAACGAAGGATATTTCGCTCAAGGTTATTGCGGATCATGCACGCAGTATGGCAGTCATGATTATGGATGGGATTCTGCCGTCGAACGAAGGACGTGGCTATGTTTTGCGCCGTATTCTGCGTCGCGCGATTCGTCATGGTCGGATGCTTGGCATCACAGGCAAATTTCTTATGGGTGCAGTTGATGCAGTTATTAAGATTTATGATGGTGTGCCTGATTTTGATGTACTTATAAAGAAACAAGATTATATCAAAAAAGTCATCAGTATTGAAGAAGATCGTTTTCATGCAACACTTGTACAAGGAATGGAACTTCTGAATGGTCACATTGATGATCTTAAGAAAGCAAATAAGACGGTTCTTGTTGGCGAAGTTGGATTCAAGCTCTATGATACATTTGGCTTTCCATGGGAACTTACTGAGGAAATACTTCACGAAAATAGTATGACACTGGATAAAGACGGTTTTGATATGGCAATGCAGCAGCAACGTGAACGTGCCAGAGCTGCGCGTCAAGCAAATCAGCGTGTAGCAATACCGGATTTACGAGAGTTTGATATGAAACAGCTTACAATAGATACTATGGCAACAGAGGCATCTGTTGTCTGCATTTGGAAAGACGGTAAGATGGTAGAAGAGCTTCAAGATGGTGAAGAAGCTGGTATTATTATTAATGTTACACCTTTCTACGCCGAAGGCGGCGGTCAGGTTGGTGATGAAGGTACCTTTGTTGGTGAACTTGGTAAAATCACGGTCTCTAATGCGAAGAAACTGCCGGACGGAACAATTTATCATATTGGGTATGTAGAGGAAGGGATTCTTAAGGTTGGTGATGTAGTGAAAATCACAATTGATCATGCCAAAAAGATTGCTTCAGCACGTAATCATACCGCTACACATCTTTTGCAGGCAGCACTCAAGCGTGTTGTTGGTGAACAGGTCAATCAGGCAGGTTCTTTTGTTAGTGCGGATCGTCTGCGTTTTGATTTCTCAAACTTTGAACCAGTCAGCAATCAGCAGCTTCACGATGTTGAAGAACTTGTCAATGAACAAATTCTTATGGGTAAGGATGTTGAAATTTCACAAATGAGCCAAAATGAAGCAAAGAAATTGGGAGCAATGGCACTTTTTGGTGAAAAATATGGTGATATTGTTCGTGTTGTTTCTGTCAGAGATTTCAGTATGGAGCTCTGTGGCGGATCGCATGTTAAGAACATCGGACAGATTGGTATGTTCAAGATCATAGGGGAAACTGGCATTGCTTCAGGTGTGCGCCGTATTGAAGCAATTACTGGGAAAGCAGCTATTGATTATATGAATGGCAAGCTTCAGATACTCAGTGAAGCAGCTTGTAAACTTAAAGCTCATATAGACGAGGTTCCCTTGCATATTGATAAGATGCTTGCTGCTGAAAAAGAACTGCAGCAACAGCTCGCTGTAGTAAGAGAAGCAAAAACAGCAGATGATGTGCAAAAGCTTCTTATGAACGTACAGTCATATGGTGAT
>DCFY01000092.1:0-13746 GCA_002315155.1 Megamonas sp. UBA1792 | reverse complement strand
AAAAAGCAGTTGCCAAGGGCATTCATGCTGGTAAGATTATCAAAGAAGTGGCGAAGATTGTTGGTGGCGGGGGTGGCGGACGCCCGGATATGGCACAGGCTGGTGGTAAACAACCTGAAAAATTGCCACAGGCGTTTGAAGAGGCACATGAAGTGATTCGTTTACAGATCAAGTGATAGATATTTAAAAAAAGGGCAGATAAATAAAGCTTTTAAAAAGATTTTATGGGTGCGCAGCTCTTTTTAGGGGCAAACGCACCCATTTCTTGACATTGTTTTGGAAGAGTGTCTATTATAATTTAAAAATAATAGACGGTTTTATCAAGATTCTAATGGTTAACGGGAGGGTATGTTTTTGGAAGTTGATATCAGCAAAAAAGTAAATTATTTTATAAAATTTGGTCTTATAAGTGCCGTTGTCCTAGCCGTTCTTTGTGCGACAGGTGTCTGGTATTATCATCAACGTCATCAATATTTTACAGTCTATGACGCTCAGGTTACAAGCACACTTGTCGGAACGAAAGCGCAAACTGATGGAACCGTTGAAGAGCTGCTTGCAGCTGATGGAGATCATGTGGAAGCAGGTGATGTTATTGCTCGTATCAAGGTCAACGTAACAGAAGAACAGATCCAGCAATTACAGCAAACTGTTGATCTTTCTAAGAAAAATCTGCAAGAGGTTAAGGCAGGTATGACGGTATCTGAACCGGTCGTGAGTGGTGGTGGCAGCCGTAGCGGTGGAGATACTGCTGCTGCACAGGCAGAGCTTGATCGGGCAGCAACGGCACTAGAACGTATGAATCAGCTTTATGCAATTGGTGCAATAAGTGCTGTACAGCGAAATCAGGCGGCAGCAGATTATTCATCTGCGCAGTCTGCGCTTGCAGCAGCACAGAATACAGTCGTATCAGTGCCGTCAGCTGCTTATCAGAGCTCAATACAGGCAAGTAGTCCGGAGGTTATAAAAAATGCTGAACTGCAGGTTAAACAGGCTCAGATGGCTCTTGATACAGCAAAAAAAAATGCCAGTGCAACAGAAATTCTTGCACCGGTAGCTGGTACAGTATATTATACAGATGTTGCTGAGGGCTCAGAAGTTAAGCCGGGACAGATTATCGTAAATATTGGTGATGCGGATAAGATGTGGTTGGAAATTCGTCTTACAGCGGACCAACACAGTAAGGTACGTCTGGGTGAGTTTGTTTCATACACGATTGAAAATCACAAATTGCAGGGTACAATCTTTGATTTGGGAACTTCAGTGGGAGCAGGTGATGATTCTGGTGCAGCAACGGATGGAACATCAAATACAGAAGCAAGTACAACTCCAGTAAATGATGATGGCAGGTTTGTTACTAAGATATCTTTGCCGACTGATACTGATTTTAATCTGAGACCCGGAATGAAAGGGATTGTAAAGTTACTTATACAATAATATGTCGCAGAAAGACACATGCAAAAAAAGCATGTGTCTTTTATTATAATCTATGTTATAATAAAATCATATTTTCACAATGTAAAGGAATAAAGAGAAAAAATGAAGTGTGTGAGGTGTCTAAATGGTAAATCCCAAATTAAAGGATGAACTAAACGATCAATTATGTGCCGCTGCGTTGCTCTTAAAAAACACAGAAGAGTGTTATCAGTTTCTTGAAGATATATGTACAGTGAGCGAAATAAAGGCACTTTCTCAACGACTTGAAGTTGCTCGAATGCTGCAAGGGGGGCATACCTATGATGATATTGTCGATCGTACGGGTGCAAGCACAGCAACAATCAGCCGAGTGAAGCGTTGCTTGAATTATGGTGCGGATGGTTATAAAATTATTTTGGAACGACTATCCAAAACACAAAAAGGAAAAAAGTAACTGATAGGAGACTACATGATGCAAAAAAGTGAATTGACTTTAGCTATACCATATGGGACAAGAGATTTTTTACCGCGTGAAGCTGCAGAAAAGAGGGCCATTGAGTCGGCGATTGCCGATACATTTGCAAAGTGGGGCTATGATGAAGTTGTTACGCCGACAATTGAGTTTCTTGATACACTGACAATTGGAAATGGCAGTGTTGTTGAACCGCATATGTTCAAGTTTTTTGATAAGAATAATCGCACGCTGGCATTGCATCATGAAATGACAACACCGATTGCTCGCCTTGTAGCAAGTCGGTTACGCGATGAGGTGCTGCCATTAAAACTTTCCTATGTAAGTAGTGTCTATCGCTATGAGCAGGCACAAACAGGTCGTCAGTGCGAGTTTTATCAAGCAGGTGTTGAACTTATAGGAAGTGCAAATGCATCGGCTGATGCGGAGATTATTGCATTGGCAATTGCTGGACTGCGACGTGCAGGACTGGAAAATTTTCAGATTTCTCTTGGGCAGGTTGAATTCATTAATGGTATCATGCAGCAGGTTGGTCTTACGGACAAGCAAAAGGAAGATATTAAGTATTCAATGGAAAAAAGAGATCTTGTTGGTCTTGGTAATGTTGTTGATTGTGTTGATTTGCCAAAAAACTCGAAAGACATTCTAAAAAAAATACCGTTATTGAATGGTACGGAAGCGATGATCAAAGAAGCTTATGATATGGTTGTGAACGAACAAAGCCGTCGGGCACTCGATAATCTTTGTGAAATCTATCGTTTACTTAAATCATATGGTGTGGCGGGCTATGTAAATTTCGATCTGGGTGTTATTCGTGATTTTGGTTATTATACGGGCATGGTATTCGAAGCTTATACACCTGGACTCGGATTCCCTCTTTGTGGTGGTGGACGATACGATCATATGCTGTCTGATTTCGGCAGTGCTTATCCAGCAACGGGTTTTGCACTCGGTATTGAACGCATTATGCTGGCATTAGAACGTGAAGGCTTGCCGAAACCCCAAATAAAAAAAGAAGTCTATGTTGCTTATGAAGAAGGCAACATTGTCAAGGCACTGGAAAAGGCTAGTGCCCTGCGTGAAAGCGGTAAGGTTGTTGAGCTTGCTTTGGTGGCTCAAACGGAGAAAACAGCCAGAATATATAAAGAGACTAAAGGGTATGAAGAGCTGGTCTATATACAATGATAAGACAACGTATTTGCCAGTTTTGGGTTGCAATTCGGGCAGAAATAAATAAAAATGACCAAGCTTTTTTGATGAAGTATCTTTCAGTGCCAGAGCAGTTGCTTTTCTTTGCAATGGCAGTGCCGGAGCAACGCCATGCACTTAACGTTGCCTATACAGCACTTCATCTTGCAGGGCAGGAAAAGCAGCAAATACAAAAAGAACTGCTTATTCGTGTGTCCCTGCTACACGATGTAGGGAAAATTTCTGGTGATACAAGCCTGTTTAACAAGATCGTGACGGTGCTTGCTGACCATTTTTGTCCCAAGCTCGCACGACGGTGGGCGATACAAGGAAAGGGTACGTTTCGACAGAATATGTGTCATGTATTTTATGTTTATTATCATCATGCAGAGCTGAGTCAGAAAAAGCTTTTAGCGCTGGGGTTTGATGAGCTGGCGGAGATTGTTGCTGCACACCATAAAGCTCCGGCGAATGGAGATTCGCCGGAGCTTTCTTTGCTTCGAAAAGCGGATAATATGAATTAATAGCCACGTGTTTTGTCGATGAGATTAATCATTTCGTTTGGTTGTGGAAAATGACGAAGATTTTCGTTGAAAATCCGTAGAGTGCGATCAATATAGTATGGAGACGAAGCAGAATTATGTGGTGTAATGAGAAGATTTTTTGTATCCCAGAGTGGAGAACTTTCAGGTAAAGGCTCTTCACAGAAGACATCAAGAGCTGCTCCATGAATAATATCTTCTGTGAGTGCTGTACAGAGGTCTGTCTCAGAAACAATTGGACCACGCGATACATTGATAAAATAAGCGGAATTCTTCATTTGCTTAAAAATAGGTAACGTGAACATGTTTTTTGTCTTGTCGGTAAGAGGTAGTGTTACAACAACATAGTCTGCGGTATTGAGGACAACTGTAAGGTCGTCTAATGAATAAAGTTGATCGACAAATGGTTCTGTCGTTTTTTCACGTTTAA
Organism: Megamonas sp. UBA1792; assembly: GCA_002315155.1. The sequence goes on along the minus strand of DCFY01000092.1, from coordinate 9,701 downwards.
CAGCCAGAACATTCATTCCCAGACTTTTTGTACGTTTGGCAATTTCACGGCCAATGCTGCCAAGGCCGATGATGGCGATGGTTTTTTCATAAAGTTCATCCGTATTAGGTATGCGTTTCCACAGATGTTTTTTTTGCTGTTCATAGCTTGTAAAAAGACAGCGGCTGGAATTTAACATAATGCCAAGAACTTGTTCGGCAATTGGGATACCGTGGATACCACGCGAGTTTGTGAGAAGAATGTCAGACTTTGCAAAACCTGGTATTTGAAAAAAACGTTCGACACCGGCAGTGAGCGCATGAATCCATTTAAGACGAGGGGCATTATCGAGAAGCGGCACCAGATTGGTTTGTTCAAAAGATAGAAGAATATCTGTTTCAGGCATATACTGTACGGCATTTGCGACCTTACAACTATTAATACAAACATCGTTACGGATAGCACTAATTGTCGTTGTCTGCTGTGAGGTTAAAGGATGAAGGGATAATATATTCAATGACATGTATAAACACTCCTTTGTGGTTCGGTTTTAAATGATACAATATAACAAAGTAGTATATTCTACATAGTAAAAAAAATACCTGCTTTTACTATTGACGATTAAGTAATAACATGTTACTATATCATCATGTTATTACTTTAAATGGATAAAGGATTAACTCGGGAGGGTTTATTATATGAATGCAAAAGACATGGAGTACTTAACAATCGCGCTACCGAAGGGAAAACTTTTTTCCTTATCGGCCGATCTTTTAGCGAAGATTGGTTATACAGCAGAAGGACTTACGGAAAAATCGCGCAAACTTGTCATTACAAATGAAGAAAAAAAAATTAAGTTTATTATCACGAAGACAGCTGATGTTCCGACATATGTAGAGTATGGAGCTGCAGATATTGGCATCATCGGGAAGGATGTGCTCATGGAATCGGAAAAAGATGTCTATGAGTTGCTTGATCTTGGTTTTGGTCGGTGTCATCTTATGATGGCAGTTCCAAAGACACAGAAGCGTGATAAACTTACAGACTATGCACATACGCGTGTTGCAACGAAGTTCCCAAGGATTGCAGAATGTTATTTCAGCAGTAAGGGCATGCAGATGGAGTTTATTAAGCTTAATGGATCGATTGAGCTTGGTCCAATTGTCGGTTTGTCGGAAAGTATCGTAGATATTGTTGAAACGGGAACGACATTGAAAGAAAACAATCTGGAAGAAATTGCTTATATTATGGATGCGACAGCACGTCTCATTGCTAATCGCGTAAGCTTCAAGATGAAGTTCAGACGTATTTACCAGTTGGTAGAAGATTTACGGGAAATATTGGAAAGTGGGGCTGAAAAATGAGGGTTGTAAAAGTAAGTGAAATCGGTATTACAGGGATTGAAAAATTGTTGAAAAAAGAGGCTTTTGATGAAGTTAAACTCGATTCAAAAATCCGTGAAAGTAATAAAAAACTTTTTGGTGAAGACTTGACAGCAGCGCAGATTGTTGATCGAATTATCAATGATGTGCGCAGAGATGGTGATGCAGCTGTCATTAAATATACAAAGCTTATTGATCGGGTTGACACAAAGGCAGAAAATTTTCTTGTAACTGAAGCAGAGTATGAAGCTGCGGAAAAAGAAGCAGATCCAGAAGTCGTGGCATCGCTTCGCAAGGCCGCTGCAAATGTTCGCCGCTATCATGAGGAACAAAAACCGAACTCATGGATGACCTATCGTGAAGCTGGTTCAATCCTTGGTCAGTCGATTATTCCTCTTGATCGTGTAGGAATCTATGTACCAGGTGGAACGGCAGCGTATCCATCTTCTGTTATTATGAATGCTGTACCGGCGGTGGTTGCCGGTGTCAGTGAAATTATTATGATGGTACCGCCAAAGAATGGAAAAATTAATCCATATGTACTTATAGCAGCGCGGGAAGCTGGTGTCTCAAATGTTTATAAGATTGGTGGAGCACAAGCGATTGCTGCGATGGCTTTTGGTACGGAAACAATTCCGTCCGTTGATAAAATTACGGGACCGGGAAATATTTTTGTGACACTTGCCAAAAAGGCTGTTTATGGTCATTGTGATATTGATATGTTAGCTGGGCCTAGTGAAATTCTTATCGTTGCTGATAAAACAGCTGATCCCGCTTATACAGCAGCGGATATGCTGAGCCAGGCAGAACACGACAGACTGGCATCAAGTATCATAATCACGGATGATGAAGCGCTTGCGCATAAGGTTATCATAGAGATAGAAAAACAGCTGCAGCAGCTGCCACGAAAAGAGATCGCGCAAGCATCGCTTGATCGTAATGGACTTATTATTATTGCCGATAATATCATGCAGGCAATAAAACTTGCCAATATATCAGCTCCAGAGCATATGGAAATTCTTACGGAACAGCCCTTTCAGCTTTTACCATATATACACCATGCTGGGGCCGTATTCCTCGGAGCTTATTCACCAGAGCCGCTTGGTGATTATTTTGCCGGACCTAACCATGTCCTGCCAACTGGTGGTACAGCACGCTATTATTCTGTCTTGAATGTAGAAACTTTTATGAAGCGCACGAGCATTATTTCATATACAAAGGCAGCGCTCAGCGCTGCGCAGTCAGATATTGTACGTCTGGCAGAAGCTGAAGGTTTGCAGGCACATGCAAATGCAATTCGTTTGAGAGGACTGGAATGATATGTTAAAATATAGAGCAGGGCTGGCAAAGATGCCATCCTATGATGTTGTAGAACGTGATTGGAAAATCAAGTTGAATGCGAATGAAAGCAATATGAATCTGCCACCAGTTGTCGAAGACAGAATCATGGGGCGTTTGTCGCGTGTTGCTTTCAATCGTTATCCAAATGAAGAAATGGAAGATCTCAAGCAGCAGATCGCGGATAGCTTTTCTTTACAGAAGGGCAATATTCTTATAGCAAATGGCTCAAGCGAAATCCTTGAAAAGCTTTTTTTTGCTTTTGGTGGAAAAATGCATAAAATTGTTTATCCACAGCCATCATTCTCAATGTATACGATTTATGCTAAAGAAAGTGAAGCAACAGGTATTACTGTAGATCTTAAGGATGACTATTCGCTGGATGTAGAAGCCTTTGTCAATGCCGTTGTGGAAAACAAGGCATCACTCGCTGTTATTTGTACACCAAACAATCCGACAGGAAATGTCATATCACTGCCTGATATTGAGTATATAGCGCAAAATATTGCCTGTGCTTTTGTAATAGATGAAGCTTATGTTGAATTCCACGGTGAATCAGCAGCTGGTCTTTTGCAAAAATATCCGAATATGATTATCGCACGGACATTTTCCAAGGCATACGGTCTTGCGGCTGTGCGGGTTGGCTATATGCTTGCTAGTGAAAAAATAACGGATATGGTAAGTAAGGCATGTATGCCTTATCATGTGAATGTTATGTCACTTGTAACGGCAGATATTGTCTATCAAATGCGTCATGAGTTTGTGCCGCGTATTCAGATGTATGTTGCGGAACGCAAGCGTATGCAGGAAGCTTTTAAAAGATTTGAGGGATTTACGGTATATCCGTCGGAAACAAATTTTATTCTCATAAAATATGATAAAGCTGCAGAACTCAACACATATTTTGAAAATATTGGTATTGGCATCCGCAGTTTTGGCAATGCACCACATCTGGAAAATTGCCTGCGTATTTCGATGGGAACACGTGAAGAAAATGATTTTCTTTATAAGGCAATCAAAGATTTTTTAGAGGGAAGATGATTTCATGAGGGCAGCACATGTTGTAAGAAAGACAGCGGAAACAGGCATTGAGCTTACATTGAATATAGATGGACAAGGTATAAGCGATATTGACACAGGTATTGGTTTTTTTGATCATATGCTTACACTTTTTATAGCACATGGTCTTTTTGATCTTGAGCTGAATTGTGATGGAGATATTGATGTCGATGGTCATCACTCGATTGAGGACATAGGGATCGCAATGGGAAACGCCTTAAAGATTGCACTGGGAGATAAAGTGGGTATTTCTCGCTATGGAACTTTTTATTTGCCAATGGATGAAGCGTTGGCCTTTGTGTCTTTAGACATCAGCGGTCGTCCATATCTTGTCTATGAAGTTGGTGAAATGGCACCGATGATTGGTGACTATGATACAGAACTTACAGAAGAATTTTTGCGGGCCTTTGCTGTTCATGCGGGTATCACGCTTCATGTAAAGGTGCTGTATGGCAGAAATTCACATCACAAGGTAGAAGCGATTTTTAAAGCATTGGGTCATGCACTACGCCAAGCAGTAGAAATTGATTCACGTATACAAGGTGTACTTTCGACAAAAGGTGTTTTATAGGAGGCAGTGAATATGATAGCAATCATAGACTACGGTGTAGGAAATCTTTTTAGCGTTGAAAAAGCATTTGTCCGACTCGGGGCCGATGTTGTTGTTACAAATGATGCAGACGTTATTGAAAAAGCAAATAAGGTCGTCCTTCCGGGCGTAGGGGCGTTTGGTGACTGCATGAAAAATCTTGAAGCTTCGGGGCTTATTCCAATAATTCGCAAATCAATTGCTGCAGGCAAACCATTGCTTGGCATTTGTGTCGGTTTGCAGATCCTTTTTGAGGGTAGTGAAGAATCTCCAGAGGCAAAGGGCCTTGGTATTTTCAAAGGACAAGTCAAAAAAATTAACGCAGCAGGATTGAAAATACCACATATGGGATGGAACTCACTGATTTTAACAGAGGCAAAGCAAAATATTCATTTGTTTGCGAAGCTGCCGGAGACCGCCTATGTATATTTTGTTCATAGTTTCCATGCAGTACCGGAAGAACCAGCGATCATAACGGCATATACGGAATATGGACAACGTCTTACAGCCGCTATTGCCAGAGATAATATACAGGCAACGCAGTTTCATCCGGAAAAATCAGGCGATATCGGTTTGACTATTTTGCAAAGTTTTATTGATGGATAATACCATGTGATTTTGATAGATACGGCGAGGAGGATACAGTAGATGATTGTTTTTCCGGCGATTGATATTCGCGGTGGCAAATGTGTGCGCCTTTTAAAGGGAGATTTTAAGAAGGAAACTATTTTTTCGGATAGTCCGTCTGCAATGGCAAAAAAATGGACCTCACAGGGGGCGGAGTATCTTCATCTTGTTGATCTGGATGGGGCACTCGCGGGTAAGCCGATGAGTCTTAACGCTGTACAGGCTATTATCGCTGCAGTGGATATTCCTGTTGAACTTGGTGGAGGCATTCGAACGATGGAAAATATTGATATGGTGTTGCAGCTCGGTGTGCAGCGTGTAATTCTTGGTTCAGTGGCGGTACAGGCGCCTGAGCTCGTCAGAGAAGCTTGCCAACGATACGGTGAACGCATCGTTGTTGGTATTGATGCAAAAGATGGTGTTGTTGCGGTGAATGGATGGGGAATATCGGGCAATATCCGTGTTGAAGTGCTTGCAAAGGAAATGGCAAAGGCTGGCGTAAAGACGATTATCTATACAGATATTTCACGCGATGGTATGCTCAATGGAGTGAATGTCGAAGCGACTGCAAATCTTGCGAGGCTTAGTGGTATAAAAGTCATTGCTTCGGGCGGTGTGAGCTCTATAGAAGATATTCGCGTACTAAAAGCATTGGAAAAGGATGGCATCGAGGGTGTCATTGTCGGTAAGGCAATTTATACTGGTGCCGTGGACTTGAAGGCAGCAATTGCACTGTCGAAGGAGGAATAGTATAATGTATACGAAACGAATTATTCCTTGTCTTGACGTAAATGCCGGACGTGTTGTAAAAGGCATGAATTTTGTTGGATTGCGCGATGCTGGTGATCCAGTAGAGTTAGCTGCACGCTACGATATGGAACGAGCTGATGAGCTTGTATTTCTCGATATAACGGCGTCAAATGAAAAGCGCAGTACGATGGTGCAGGTAGCATCCGCCTGTGCATCACAAGTGTTTATTCCGTTTACAGTTGGTGGCGGTATTCGTACGGTGGAAGATATGCGTGCCATGCTCAAGGCGGGCGCAGATAAAACTTCATTAAATACCGCGGCAATTAAAAATCCGGATATCATCCGTCAGGGAGCAGAAAAGTTTGGCAGTCAATGCATTGTACTGGCTGTTGATGCACGCCGTTCTGGTGAAAATAAATGGGAAGTTTATATTAATGGTGGTCGTACGCCAACGGGACTTGACTGCCTTGAATGGGTAAAAAAGGCGGTTGCTCTTGGTGCTGGTGAGATATTGCTTACGAGCATGGACTGCGATGGGACTAAAGATGGTTATGATATACCGCTGACGCGTGCTGTATCTGAGACAGTGAATGTTCCGGTCATTGCATCGGGTGGTGCTGGTGAATTGAAGCATTTTTATGAAGTTCTTACAGCGGGGAAGGCGGATGCTGTACTTGCAGCATCCGTATTCCACTATGGACAGTTTACTGTGAGACAGGTAAAAGAGTATTTAAGATCATGTGGAGTGGAGGTAAGGTTGTGATGGATATTTCAATGATAAAGTTTGATGAAAAAGGGCTTGTACCAGCAGTGATACAGGAAGAAAATGGGCAGGTGCTTATGCTTGCCTATATGAATGAAGATTCGCTGAAAAAGACTTTAAAGACAGGCTATACATGGTTTTTCAGCCGCAGCCGTCAAAAACTTTGGCAAAAAGGTGAAACCTCAGGAAATACACAGAAGATAAAGGAAATTTCCTACGATTGTGATGGCGATACGCTGCTTGTACGAGTGCACCAGACTGGTGTTGCTTGTCATACTGGTTCGTATTCCTGTTTTAGTGGTCGTCGTCTTGATGAAGATAAAAAGAGTATTGCTGTACTTAAGGAAGATGACACAGTAAAGAGCTCACTAGTAAAAGTGCTTAACGATTTATATGTGGTTATTCAGGATCGTAAACTCAATCCGGTAGAAGGATCATATACGAATTATCTTTTCGATAAAGGACAGGATAAGATTCTGAAAAAAGTCGGGGAGGAAGCTGTGGAAACAATTATTGCTTCAAAAAATATGAAACGGGAAGCAATCCTCTATGAAATGGGCGATCTGTGGTATCATTGTCTGGTTCTTTTAGCTTTCCACAATATTTTACCAGAAGAGCTTTTTGGTGAGCTAATGAACCGTAGAAGTGGTGGGCAATATCATAAGTTTGAAGGCAAAACAGGAAAACGTCCGGGAGTGTGAGCATGAGTCAAATGAAAACTTCAGAAGGACAACAATATATGATAGCTTCTCGTCTGGAAAACTGCCAAAATACAAAATATGAGCAAAAATTGCCGCCTCCGCCTATTGAGATCCCTTGTGTACAAGGGACGAAGATCATTCCTTTACCGGAGCCGGATCTTTTTCCAGATCAGCAGGTTAATTTTCTCGAGCTTGTTGAGCTCCGTGCAACCGTACGTGCGTACAGTGAAGAGCCTCTTACAATGAAAGAGCTGTCATATATGCTCTGGTGTACCCAGGGGGTAAAGATGGGGCTGAGTGGCAATGGTACGATGCGGACTGTGCCATCTGCCGGAGCACGTCATGCATTTGAGACATATCTCTATATTCAGCATGTTGAAAGTTTGAAGCCTGGAATTTATCGCTTTTTAGCATTGAAACATGTGCTTATCCCAATTGACGTCGCAGAAGATGTACAAGAACGTATTCTGAAGGGATTCAAGGCGGTGAACATGGTCAAAGCAAGTGCTGTGACTTTTATCTGGGTTGCTGAGCTTGAACGTATGACGTATATGTTTGGTGAGCGAGCTTATCGTTATCTTTTTATTGATGCCGGTCACGTTTGCCAAAATCTTTATCTTGCAGCTTATACGATTCGTACAGGGACCTGCGCAGTTGGAGCATTTTATGATAATGTGCTAAATAAAGTACTTGGTCTCGATGGCGAAAAATCATTTGTTGTTTATGCAGCAACTGTAGGAAAAATAGAAAAATAATAAATGTTTAATGATATCTAAAAAAGCAGGGCATTGTATTGATTTTTGTGCAATGCTTTGTTTTTTTTGAATTATATTTTTATTGTGCATATTTTTATTGAAAAAGTTGCTAATGTAAGCTAAAATGTTGAGTTAGGAAATAATATAAATTTTATTTGATAAGGGCGTATTATCTTGGATATGCATAAAATGGGGGAAAAGTGTGTTAAAAGAAAATAAAGTCAAAATAAGAGTACTAAAGATACTGGGATACATAGAGGATATATTTTGGGGAAACAAGGGATTTCTCATACTGTTTTTTTTAATGAATTATATTACGATGGCTTGGTCACTCATAAATGCAAATAAAATTGAAGTTATGGTTGGTTATGGATGTACATTGTTTTTAGCATCATTTTTGATTACGATGCTTTTACAATTGCTTTATAAACCATTTGTAAAACGTTTAGTAAAGTCTTTTCTGCTTGTGATAAGCTTTATCCCGTTTTTTATTGAAACTTTTGCAATGTATAATTATAAAGCTCTTATTGGTGCAGGGATCGTGAATTCTCTATTGGAAACAAATTTGCATGAAATAGTAGAATTTATGAATATGTATGTTGGATTTAAAGAGTATATTGGATTTTTAATCTTTTTTGTTTTAGTAATTGGTATAAAAAGATATCAGTTGCTCTCTTTTTTGCATATAAGTCGTTATTTGCAAAATCGTCTTGTGCTGGGCTTGCTTTTTGTATGTTTTGTTTATACAGTTCGTATGTTTACGGTCTATACGGATTTTTTTTGGAACAATGATTTATTACCAATCCAACGGGCATATGCTTCAACGGAAGTTGCTTTCAAGAATTTGCAGGCATATCGTACACTATCAGCAAAAGTTACTTCGGATATTGATTTAACGGAGAATAATAGTAAAATTAAAAATGTTGTGTTTATTCTTGGAGAATCAACGAATCGCAACCATATGCATCTTTATGGTTATTATCTACCGAATACACCAAATTTTGATGAACTTAATGAAAAAGGTGAGCTTGGTGTATTTCGTGATGTAATAAGTCCTCATTCGACGACAATTGCTGTACTGAGTGAACTTTTTACGTTTTGCGACCATGAATCCGATAAGGACTGGTATGAGTATCATAATCTTATTGATGTCATGAATGCGGCGGGCTATAAGACGCATTGGCTGTCTAATCAGGAAAGTTCTGGTATCTGGGGAAATGTGGCGCAAATCTATGCAGAACATAGCAAGGTTCATCAGTTTACACGCATTCGTGATTCAAGGGAAGATTATGGTATTCTTGATGAAGAGCTTTTTCCACTTATTGATAAGGCAATTACGGAACGTTCAGATGACAAGAATTTTTATGTAGTACATCTTATGGGTGGACATGGACTTTACTATAATCGTTTTCCCTATGCTTTTACAAAATTCACGAAGGATGATATAAAACTCGATAAAACAGAAAAACAGAAAGAAGTAATTGCACAATATGATAATGCACTTTATTATAATGACTATATCGTAAGTGGTATCATTGATAAATTTCGTGATGAAGAAACGCTTGTTATTTATGTACCGGATCATGGTGAAGCAGTTTATGACGAAGCCGGTTTTGCTGGACATATCGAAGAAAATCCGAGTCGGCATATGATTGAGATTCCGGTTATTATGTGGGCTTCAAATAAATTCAAAGAAAAATATCCGGAAAAATGGGCAGCAATCCAGGCAGCGGTAAACCGACCCTATATGACGGATGA
>DCFY01000131.1:8673-28289 GCA_002315155.1 Megamonas sp. UBA1792 | reverse complement strand
GATAAGCAGGGGGTACGGGAGTAAGTATTATGAATAAAAGATGGCTGCGTAGAATGGATTTTACACTTATTTTTACGGCGGTAGCGATTATTGTTATGAGCCTTATTATAATCGGAAGTGCGACACATATTAACGCACCGAGTGAGGAACGCTATTGGTTTGTACAGAGACAAGGAATGTTTGCACTGATTAATGGTGTTTTAGCATTCTTTCTTATGAATTTTGATTATAAAATGTTACAGCGTTATGGGCATCGGTTATATATTTTCAATATTATCATGCTCTTGGCGGTTATGCTGCTTGGACACTCAGCCCTTGGAGCACAGCGTTGGATACAGCTTGGTCCGATAACGATTCAGCCATCTGAATTTTCCAAAATCATTATGATCATATCACTTGCGGCTATGCTGGATGATAAGATTGGCAAACTTAATACATTGCGAGATCTTTTGCCTGTGGCAGCCTATGTCGGAGTTCCTTTTCTTCTAGTGTTAAAGCAACCGGATCTTGGGACATCCCTTGTTTTTATGGCGATTTTTTTTGGAATGATTTTTGCAGCTGGGGTGAATTTGCGCTTGCTGGGTGGAATTTTTATGGCTGGAGTTGCCTGTCTGCCAATTTTGTGGCATTTTTTGAAAGATTATCAAAAAATGCGTATTATGGTGTTTATGGACCCCAATGTAGATCCACTGGGATCAGGCTATCATATTATTCAGTCAAAGATTGCTATTGGTTCAGGCATGCTTTTTGGCAAAGGACTTTTTGGCGGGACACAGAGTCAGTTGAATTTTTTGCCGGAAAATCATACGGATTTTATTTTTGCAGTGGTTGGTGAAGAACTTGGCTTTATAGGAGCTGTATTCTTGCTGGGGCTGTATCTTATTCTGTTGTGGCGTGCAGTCAGAATTGCAAGAGATGCAAGTGATAACTTTGGCATGCTGCTGGCGGTCGGGATCAGCTCAATGCTTGTATTCCATGTGCTTGTCAATGTGGGTATGACGACAGGGATTATGCCAGTAACAGGCATTCCGTTGCCGCTTATGAGCTATGGTGTAAGTTCATTAACAACGAATATCATGGCAATTGCAATTTTATTGAATATTTACATGCGTAAACAGAAACTTTTATTTTAAGTAAGAGAGCTGTTGTATAAGCGGATTCCCCCGAGGGAAGGCTTAATGCGACAGCTCCTTTTTATCGTGAGGAAAAAAGTTGATCCACGCAGTGCATAGAAATGCCACTGCACAAGTTTGCTTTATATGGTACAATATATATAATTTGGGACAGCAGAAGAGGACTTGTTTAGTTGTTCAACGATGATGGAGGAAATTTTTAATGGTAAAACTGGAACCTGCTGTATTGCAGGCTGTAAGCAAGCCTGCACGTTATACAGGAAATGAATGGAATGCAATAAAAAAAGATCATTCGAAGGTGGCTTGTACTTTTGCACTTGCATTACCGGATGTCTATGAAGTAGGGATGTCAAATCTCGGTATTAAAATTTTATATGAGGTACTTAATAAGCGTGCGGATACGGCAGCAGAAAGAGTTTTTGCACCTTGGATTGATATGGAAGCAAAGATGCGGGAGCAGGATATACCGTTGTTTTCATTGGAAACTTTTACGGAAATCAAGGACTTTGATTTAATAGGCTTTTCTTTGCAGTATGAAATGATTTATACGAATATGCTCAATATGCTTGATCTGGCACACATTCCACTGTGGTCAAAAGACCGTTCCAATACGGATACTTTTGTTGTTGGTGGTGGTCCATGTGTTTATAATACGGAACCAATCAGCGCTTTTTTTGATTTTTTTATTATAGGTGAAGGTGAAGAAGTCATTTGTGAGGTTGCTGCAGCTTTTTGCACGTGGAAAAGAGAAAATCGCAAGGGTGGCCGCAACGGATTTCTGCAACAGGTCGCTGAAATTAATGGTGTTTATGTGCCATCTTTCTATGAACCTGTTTATGATGAAGCAGAACTATTCAAAGAAATTAAAATAATTGACGAACATGCAAAAAAGATAGTGTATAAGCGCGTTGTTAAGGATATGGATGCGATTGACTTTGTGGAAAAACCGGTTGTTCCGTATATAGATATTGTGCATGATCGCATCATGCTGGAACTTTTTCGTGGCTGTTCGCGTGGCTGTCGTTTTTGTCAGGCGGGTATTGCTTATCGTCCGGTACGCGAACGTACGGAAAAACGGTTAAAGGATCTTGCACGCAAGCTTATTGATACAACGGGCTATGATGAGATATCACTGACATCGCTGAGCTCGGCGGATTATTCTTGTCTGGGGGCACTTGTTGACGATCTTATGGATGAGTTTAAGGATGAAAAGGTTAGTTTTTCCTTGCCATCTCTGCGCATTGACAGTTTTTCTATTGATCTTGCGCATAAAATGCAGAAGGTACGTAAAAGTGGTCTTACGTTTGCGCCGGAAGCTGGAACTCAGCGGTTGCGCGATGTTATTAATAAAGGGGTAACGGAAGAGGATCTTATAACAGCGGCATCGGCTGCTTTCCGCCAAGGGTGGAAGTCGGTCAAGCTCTATTTTATGATAGGGCTTCCAACAGAAACGGATGAAGATGTTATTGGTATTGCGCGGCTGGCACAGCGTGTTGTTGATCTTTATAAAGAAGTCAAAGGCAGGCGTGGTGTTAAGGTAACGGTAAGCGCAGCTTGTTTTGTGCCGAAACCCTATACGCCGTTTCAGTGGTTTTCCCAGAATTCATTGGAAGAGTTTGAACGTAAGCAGCAGCTTTTGAAGGAACATATTCATGATCGATCGATACAGTTTAACTATCACGATGCACATGTCAGCTATCTCGAAGGGGCGATTGCCCGAGGTGATCGTCGGTTGGCAAAAGTTATTCATCAGGCATGGCAGGATGGAGCGAAGTTTGATGGTTGGTCGGATCAGTTTAAATATGAGATTTGGATTAAAGCATTCGAAAAGTGTGGTATAGATCCACGCTTTTATAATCAAAGAGAACGCACTGTGACAGAAAGGCTGCCATGGGAACATACTTCACCCGGAGTGAATAAGGAATTCTTGCTGCGCGAATATCATCGTGCATTAAAAGGCGAGCTTACAGAAGATTGTCGTCATGGAGAATGTAGTGCGTGTGGTATTTGCCCGAATCTTGATGTGAAAGTTGTAGATTGGGGGAAAAAAAATGAATAAATTTCGTATAGAAATCACAAAAGGCGAGGGAATTCGTTATATTTCTCATCTTGATTATGCAGCGCTTATAGAACGGGCGATTTGCCGATCAGGGTTGCCAGCGGCATATTCGGAGGGTTTTAATCCACATATGAAGATTGCTTTTGCTTCGGCATTGGCTGTTGGTGTAACAAGTGATGCAGAATATATGGATATTGAGCTTGCAAAACCTGTATGCCAGCCGGAATTTTTTGATCGGCTTAAGGAAAATTTGCCGGAGGGCGCAAAACTTCTGAAAGCAAAGCAATTTGAAGAAAAGCACAAAGCACTTATGGCAGAGGTTGATCTTGCAGGTTATGAGATCAAGGTACCGCTTCATGGTGCTTTGGTGGAAGCATTAAAGGCCGTTAAAAAGTATAACGATGAGGCGGAAGTCTTTTATAAGCGGGTAACACCAAAGAAAATGCGTGAAATCGAAGTTAAACAATATATGAAGAGCGACATTCAATTGCAAGGGAATGATGATATGCTTATACTGCATATGCAGGTTACTATCACGTCATCAGGAAGCATAAAGCCGGGTGAGATTTTGGAACTTTTAAAAGACTCATTTGGCATGCCAATTGAACCGATGGAAGCACTAATCAATCGTCAGACGTTATCAGGCAGGGGAAAACCGCTTATCGATCTCGTATGATGGAAGTTGATTTTATGATTTGGGGATGACATAATGAAATCCATTATTGTGAATATTGTTCCGGAAGAGACCAGAATGGCGATTATAGAGGATGAAGAGCTTCTTGAGGTAGAAGTGGAACGGCCGGAAGCCGCACATCTGGTTGGGAATATCTATCAGGGGCGTGTCCAAAATGTATTGCCAGGCATGCAGGCTGCCTTTGTCGATATTGGTTACGAAAAAAATGCATTTCTTTATATTGGCGATGGTATGCCCAAAAATGCGGTTCAATCGATGCCAAAGAACGCCAAGATCCACATTGGGCAGAATTTGCCGATACAAATTGTCAAGGATGCCTTAGGACTCAAGGGACCAAGAGCAACGACGCATCTTTCTTTGCCGGGACGTAATGTAGTTCTTATGCCAACGGCCTCGTATATTGGCATTTCGCGTCGTATTGAGGATGAAGACGAGCGTCTTCGTCTCAAACAAATTGCAGAAGATTTATGTCCAGCGGAAATGGGACTTATTGTACGGACGGTTGCAATGGGAAAGAGTGAAGAGGTCCTTCGGCAGGATGTTATTTATCTTACACGACTATGGGAGTCTCTTATGGCATGGAATAAGGTGGCAGCACCGCCGACTCTTCTTTATCGGGATGCGGACCTTATCATACGCATTGTGCGTGACTGTTTTACAGAAGAAATTGATGAAATGGTTATTGATAGTGAGATTGTTTATAAAAGAGTCTGTGATCTTTTGCAATATGCCTCGCCGGAGCTTCTTGACCGAGTAAAACTCTATAAGGGAAAACGATCAATTTTTTATGAATATCACATCGATAAAGAAATTGAGAAGCTTGGCAAACGTGAGGTAGAGCTGAAGTCAGGTGGATTTATTGTCATTGATAAGACAGAAGCACTTACGGTTATCGACGTGAATACCGGAAAATTTGTTGGTAAAGCAAATCTTGCAGATACGGTTTTTCAGGTAAATCTTGAGGCCGCCGTAGAAATTGCCAGACAGATTCATTTGCGGGATATCGGGGGAATTATCATTATTGATTTCATCGATATGGAAAAAGAGGAACAGAAGAAAAAACTTCTGGAGGTTATGCGTGAAAGAGTTAAAGAGGATAAAACGAAGACGAATGTTGTTGATATCACATCATTGGGGCTTGTTGAGATCACACGCAAAAAATCACGCCAGAACTTTGAAAGCATCATTTACAGTGAGTGCCCATACTGTCATGGACGCGGTCTTGTTCAGTCACCGGAAACGGTAAGTATTAAAATAAGTCGCGAATTGCGGCGTCTTGAGCGCTCACATCATGCAAAAGCAGGTTACATCATTCAAGTGCATCCAGATGTCGCTGATGTGCTTGAGATATCATTACTTTTGACGAAACTGGGTAAAGAACTGGGGTTCACAGCGGTGATTGAGCGTAAGCCCGGAATCCATCCGGATGGATTTTCTATCTTGCAGCCGGGAAATTAATTCATTGACAAGTATTTGTCTATATGATAAAATTCTATGATGTAAACACGTATAAGCGTGTTTTCCCCAACCGCCCGGTGAGGTTTGATAAACAGTTCGGCTGTACCGTAATCGGCGAGTACAATTATAGGGAGGTGTAAGTATATGTACGCAATTATTAAAACTGGTGGTAAGCAGTATCGCGTTTCTGAAGGCGATGTTATCACTATAGAAAAATTAACTGCTAACGAAGGTGAAGCTGTAGTTTTTGATGAAGTCCTTACTATTGTAAATGATGATGATGTCAAAATTGGTAAGCCGTTTGTTGAAGGTGCTAAAGTGACTGCTAAGGTTGAAGCACAGGGCAAGGGTAAGAAGATTCTTATTTTCAGATATAAGGCTAAGTCAAATTATCGTCGTCGTCAGGGCCATCGTCAGCCATTCACGAAGGTAGTTATCGAAAAAATCGAAGCTTAAAATGATTAAGATAGAGATTTTTCGCACATTAGTTGGTAAAGTATCCGGCTATGCAGTCAAGGGTCATTCTGATACGGCTGAATATGGACAGGATATTGTTTGTGCAGGGATATCTTCTTTAGCACAGACCGCTCTCTTAGGTATAGGTAAGCATTTGCATCGCGAAGTGGATTATAAAGTAGCGAGTGGAGACTTACGTGTGAAGCTGAAGAGTGAACCCGATGATCTCACAGAAGCAATTTTGGAAACGATGATTTTAGGATTTGTAGAAATCGAAAAGATAAATCCGAAGAGTGTTCGTATTTTAGAACACAGGAGGTGAAGTAGTATGTTTAATTTTGAATTACAGTTATTCGCCCATAAAAAAGGGGTAAGTAGTACACGTAACGGACGTGATAGTGAATCCAAGCGTCTTGGGGTAAAGGAACATGCCGGTACAGTTGTAACTGCTGGCAGCATCCTGGTTCGTCAGAGAGGAACGCACTTCCATCCGGGTCAGAACGTTGGTATCGGTAAGGATGATACGTTGTTCGCTAAGGTTTCCGGCAAGGTTGCCTTTGAACGCAGAGGCCGCTATAACAGACAGATTAGTGTCTATACTGTAGAAGAAGCTATGTAATCAATGAATACCTGCGCCTTTATCAAGACGCAGGTATTATTATATTTGGAAACAGGTTGTTGTGATGTATAAAAAACTGGTATTGGCATCAATACCAGCTTTTTATACATCACAGAAAGTAAGTGGAGGCAAATATGCAGTTTATTGATCGAACGAGAGTAATCGTTAAAGCTGGTGATGGTGGTCACGGAAAATCCGCAATGCGTCGGGAAAAGTTTGTCCCGAATGGGGGACCTGCCGGCGGTGATGGTGGTCGTGGAGCCAGTATCATTTTTGTTGTTGATAATAATATGAATACACTTTTGGATTTTCGTTATCATCGGAAGTTTATTGGAAAAAATGGCGAAAATGGTGATATAAAGAATCAGTATGGTCATAATGCACCAACATGCTATGTAAAAGTACCTTTGGGTACGATTATCAAGGATGAAAATACAGGTGAAGTTTTGGCGGATCTTACTGAAATTGGTCAGGAAGCTGTTATTGCCAAAGGTGGCCGGGGTGGCCGGGGAAATGCAAAGTTTGCAACGAGCGCAAATCGTGCACCGACATTTGCTGAGTTGGGAGAACCGGGCGAAGGAAGAAATCTTGTTCTGGAACTCAAACTTCTTGCAGATGTGGGGCTTGTTGGCTATCCGAGCGTAGGTAAATCAAGCCTTGTGGCCAGTGTTTCATCGGCTCGGCCTGAGATTGCGGAGTATCATTTTACGACGCTTACACCAGTGCTGGGGGTTGTAAGTCTTGGCTATGAACATAGTTTTGTCATGGCAGATATTCCGGGGCTTATCGATGGGGCAGCGAATGGTGTTGGCCTGGGGCATGATTTCCTGCGTCACGTGGAACGCACAAAAGTTATTATTCATGTGCTTGACGCATCGGGTATTGAAGGTCGTGATCCGGTGGAAGACTATTATAAAATCAATAAGGAACTCAAGCTTTATAGTGAAAAGATTGCAAGGCGCCCGCAGGTTATTGCTGCAAACAAGATGGATTTGCCGGAAGCACGTGAGAACTATAAGCGTCTGGAAGAGTTGGCGAAAAAGGAAGGCAGACAGATATTTCCAATTTCTGCAGCAACAAAAGAAGGGCTTAAAGAGCTTATTGAGTGTGTAGCAAAACTTCTTGATGCGTATATAGAAGAGCCGGAAACAGAAGACGAAGTCAAGGTCTATGATGCAAAAGAGGAAGATGAGATTAAGATATCACGCGATATGAGTGGTGAATTTATTGTTTCGGGCAAAGGACTTGATCGTCTTGTTGCAATGACGAATTTTGGCAATGATGAAGCTGTACGTCGTTTTCAGTACATTTGGCGTGTTAAGGGCATTGATGGATTGCTTCGTAAAAAGGGCATAAAAGAAGGAGATACAGTCCATATCGGTGGGATGGAATTCGAATACAGAGAATAAATTGTGTAGAGATGACAGGAGGAAATATAGTTGATTCGCAATTCACTAACAGGTAAACAAAAGAGCTTTTTACGCTCAATGGGCATGACGATAGAGCCTGTGGTTAATATTGGTAAGGAAGGTCTTACGCCGGCAGTTTTAGAGTCGGCAAAGGCTGTTATACGGAAGCGTGAACTTATTAAAGTGCGTGTTTTACAAAACTGTCTTGAAGCTCCGAAAGATGTTGTTACGACACTTGCTGATCGTGCCGATGCCAATCTTGTACAAGTCATTGGTCGTAATGCTCTTTTATATAAGAGGAATTTTGAGAAAACAAAAATAGAACTGCCATGAGGCGTTTTGGCAGCTAACTTTTCAGAGGTGCAATGTATGGGAACAAGAGATGAACTGAAAAAAGCGAAAAGAATTGTAGTTAAGGTTGGGACGAGTACACTTACGCATGCAACAGGCAGACTGAATTTGTATCGTATTGAGAAGCTTGTACGTGAATTGGCAGACCTCGCAAACCAGGGACGTGAACTCATTCTTGTGACATCGGGAGCTGTAGGGGCCGGCATGGATCGGATGCAGCTAAAAGAAAAACCGAAGTCGATTCCGGAGAAACAAGCCCTTGCTGCTGTGGGGCAGGGCATTCTCATGCATATTTATGAAAAGTTTTTTGCGGAGTATGGACAGACCGTAGCACAAGTGCTTCTTACGCGGGAAAATTCTGTACGGCATAAGTTTTACACGAACTCGCGCAATACATTACTGACTTTGTTGGAAATGGGCATTGTGCCGGTTATCAACGAAAATGATGCGATTGCGGCGGATGAGTTGAAGATTGGTGATAATGATACTTTATCGGCAATGGTTGCAACGATTGTCGATGCGGATGTACTTGTGATACTGTCCGATATCGAGGGGCTGTATACAGCGAATCCGCAGGAGGACAAGACAGCCCAATTCTTAGCGGAAATTCGTGAAATTACACCGGATATTGAAAAAATTGCTGGTGGGGCAGGTTCAAAACTTGGTACAGGCGGCATGTATACGAAAATTCAGGCAGCGAAAATTGCTGTGAACTCTGGGGTGACGATGGTGATTGCATCGGGTTCGCGTGATGGGATTTTGCGTGATATAATAGCAGGTGAAGAGTTTGGAACGTTATTTCCGGCAAAGGAGTCGCATCTTAAGGTGCGTAAAAGCTGGCTTGCTTTCGGACGGCATATTGATGGGGACATTGTTGTTGATGCAGGCTGTGAAAAAGCGATGTTGAAGGAGGGATCAAGCCTTCTTGCTGCAGGTATTACTGCTGTAGAAGGAGAGTTTTCTGCCGGGAACACCGTGCGCGTATTGTCGATTACACAAAGAGAAATTGCACGTGGCATTGTAAACTATAATGTAGAGGAACTTAAAAAAATTATTGGCCGTCAGACCATGGAGTTTTCTGGTATTTTGCCCGGGAAAATCCATGAAGAGGTCATTCATCGGGACAATATGGTCTTGATGGTCTGATTTTTTAGGAGGAATAGTTATGGATTTGCAGAATATAATAATCGAAAAAGCTGCGACAGCTAAAAAAGCGGCAGCAAAACTTGCCTTTATTTCTACAGAAATAAAGGATCATGCCTTGCTTGCTATGGCAGATGCTCTGGAAAAACGCAGCGAAATGATTATTGCGGAAAATGCAAAGGATATTGAAGATGGACGCAAAAATGATCTTAAACGATCTTATTTGGACCGTCTTATGCTAAATGAAGATCGTATCAGGGAGATGGCTGAAGGGTTGCGTCAAACAGCAACGTTGCCGGATCCTGTTGGTCAGGGTGTTTACTCGACAATCCGTCCGAATGGGCTGGAAATTCGTAAAATCAAGGTTCCACTTGGTGTAATTGGTATTATCTATGAAGCGCGGCCGAATGTTACAGCGGATGCTGCTGGCCTTTGTCTTAAGTCCGGAAATGCAGTGATTCTTCGTGGTGGTTCAGAGGCGATACGTTCAAATCTTGCGATTAGTTCGCTTTTAGCTAAAGCCGCTTATGAAGCGGGGATTCCGGAAGGTGCGTTGCAATTCATTGGTACAACAGATCGTAAGGCGGTAGATTACATGCTTCATTTGAATGATTATCTTGATGTCATCATTCCACGTGGCGGAGCGGGACTTATTCGCAATGTTGTTGAGAATAGCTCGGTACCGGTCATTCAGACAGGGACGGGGGTATGTCATACTTTTGTCGACGCATCGGCAGATTTTACAATGGCAGTCAATATTGCTGTAAATGCTAAAACTTCGCGTCCGGCAGTTTGCAATGCAATGGAAACCTTGCTCGTTCATCAAGACATTGCCGCAGATTTCTTGCCACTTGTTAATGCAGCCATGAAAGAAAAGCAGGTTGAGATGCGTGGCTGCAAAAGAGCACGTATCTATTGCCCGGATATGATAGAAGCTACTGAAGATGACTGGGCAACGGAGTATGGTGATCTTATCTTGTCCGTAAAGGTGGTTGCAGATATAGATGAAGCAATTGATCATATTACAAAATACAATACAGGTCATTCAGAAACGATCGTAACGAATGATTACAATAATGCTCATAAATTTCAGCGTCGTGTCGACGCTGCAGCAGTCTATGTCAATGCCTCAACGCGTTTTACTGATGGATTTGAGTTTGGGTTTGGTGCCGAGATCGGTATTAGCACACAAAAACTTCATGCACGGGGACCTATGGGGCTGGATGAGCTTACGAGCATGAAATATCTTATCTATGGTGAAGGGCAGATTCGCTGATGGACAAAATTTGTGGGTATATAAAGACGATGATTCAATATTTGCATACCCCGAAAGGGAAATTTGATTTTTTTGAAGATATCAAAGCAATTGTGATTATTGCAGCTACAATTGCTCTTGTTTTTGCGGTATTGGAATATTTCAAGTAAAACGGATTAGGAGCTATATCACTATGACAGAAAGAAAACATCAGGTCGGCATTATGGGTGGTACATTTGACCCGATACATGTAGGGCACCTCATGACGGCAGAAGCCGTACGTGATGAATATAAGCTTGATAAAGTTATTTTTATACCGGCGGCTAATCCGCCCCACAAGCAGAACCAGTCAGTAACACCGGCAATTCATCGATTTGTCATGACACTTTTAGCGACATGTGCGAATCCGTATTTTCAGGTATCATCATTAGAAATGAATCGACCAGGACCTTCTTATACAATTGATACAGTCTATGAGCTTATACATCGCTTTGGCAAGAACACAGAGCTGTACTTTATTACAGGAGCAGATGCTATTCAGGAAATCCCCAGCTGGGACCGTATTGAAGAACTGCTTGGTGTATGTCAGTTTATTGCAGCAACGCGGCAGGGCTGTGTACCAAATGTTGATAATATTAAGGACTATTTTGGTACGCTGGGGAAAAACCGGATTCACCGCCTTGCAACACCAGAACTTGAGATTTCATCGACAGATATCCGTGAACGTGTGAAAAAAGGATATTCCATAAAGTATATTGTGCCAGAGCAGGTAGAGCAGTATATTTATAAGGAAGGTCTGTATCGGTAATCGGGGAAAGGGTTGCTGTAAGATAGCAGCTCTTTTTTTTCATAGGGAATAGAAAAAGGAAATCAGCCATTTATAGCGAATTTTAACTACAAAGAGGGTATTTCTATGGAGTTTAATAAAATGAAGGATATGCTTAGAACCCGATTGAAGGGAACGCGCTATCGTCATTCGATTGGTGTATGTGAAACGGCAGTAAAGATGGCAGAACGCTTTGGCGTCAAGGTGGAAAAAGCGAGGATTGCCGGACTTTTGCATGATTGTGCTCGTGAAATTCCTTTGGAAAACATGCGCCAGGAGGCGGAGGCACGGCATATTCCTTATACAGAAGTTGAACGTCAGATGCCGATCTTATTGCATGCTTATATTGGCGCCTGGCTCTGCAAGGAACGTTATGGAGTAGATGATAAAGAAATATTAGATGCAGTTTATCGTCACACAACAGGTGGAGCGGGAATGACTGCACTCGACAAAATCATTTATATTGCGGATATGATCGAACCCAATAGGGAATATCCCGGGGTTGATGAACTTCGTAACATTGTTGAGAAAGCGAGTCTTGATGAAGCTGTGCTTGCCGGATTTGATCGTTCGATTAGTTTTATTGTTCGGAAAAGACGTATGATCCATCCGGACACAGTCCTTGCGCGTAATGAAATCTTGTTAAGAGGATAAGTTGGTATGGAAAATGATACAAAACAGCATATCATACAAAAAAGAAAAATAAAAAGTCGGCGGCGTCGATTGAAGATGGGACGGCTTTTTGTCTTTTTACTGATTCTGGGTGTCATTGGCTGGTGTATATATCGGTTATGTCTTTGGGGGAATCAGACGTATCAAACGTATTATGCGGTCTACGAAGACTATCAGATGCGTCAGGAACTAAAACGGGCAAAAAGCCCGGATTTGCGTTATGATGATTATACGAATATTCTTATTTTGGGTATCGACGAAGGTACTGGGACTGAGCTGGGACAGCGAGCTGATACAATTATTTTATTGAGCATTGATAATATGGATGGGAAGATGAGAGTCCTGTCCATTCCACGAAATACGCTTTTAGTACTGCCGGGCCGGCAGCAGGAAGAGCGTATAAATGCTTCGTATTATTACGGAGGAGCACCATTGTCGGCACAAGCAGTATCGAGACTTTTAAACGGAGTAATGATTCATCAGTATATAACGATAAATGTAAGTGCTCTTACTGAACTCATTAATGTATTGGGCGGTATTGATATCTATGTAGAGGATGACATGAATTATGAGGATGCTGAAGCAGATTTGCAGATACATCTACAGAAGGGGTATCAGCATTTAAATGGAACAATGGCACAAGAATATTTGCGTTATCGGAGTGATGAGTTGGGAGATATAGGGCGTGTACAGCGTCAGCAGCGTTTTGTTAAGGAGCTTTACAAGAAAGTGCAAAGTATTGATACAATAATAAAACTGCCGGCGCTTGTTGATATCTTGCGCTATCGTATGACAACAAGTGCAGAACTTATGGACACAGCTAATATGCTGAAAATAATAAAAGGTTTGAGTGCAGATACGCCCAAGACCTATATGTTACCGGGAAGCCTGACTGCAAATGGAGTCGATTGGGTGTCGGATAAAGCAGGGATAGAGGCAGAAATGGATGAACTTTTTCCGGAAAAGAAAGATATTTCAAAATGAAAATTTGAATAGAATACAAAAAGAAAAGAAAGATAAACAGGAGGTAGAAAGTATTGTTTAAAACGGTAGAAGAAATGAGCTTGGCTATGGCTAGGGCTGCAAGTGATAAGAAGGCAAGAGATATTGTTACGATGAAGATGACAGAACTTACGACGACAACGGACTATTTTGTAATTTGCTCAGCAAATACAGCTACACAGGTTAGAGCAATTGCAGATAATATTGAAGATGTGCTTAGCAAGGAAGGCATTGAGTTTTTGCATAAAGAAGGTTATCGCACTGGTGAATGGGTGCTGCTTGATTATGGTGATTGTGTTGCGCATATATTCACACAGGAAAGTCGTGAATTTTATAGTTTGGAACGTTTATGGGGCGATGCAGAGCTTACGCCTTATGAAGATTGACTGAGGTCATTATGGAACAAAACGAAGAAAAAAAGGAAATGAAATATGGCCCTAGTACCGTAGAGACATTAAAAGTAGCGCGTCTTGGTGAAATGGGAGCATTTCTTGATGCGGAAACAGGCAGTACGTCGGATGATATTTTGCTGCATCATACTCAGCAAACAGCACCAGTGAAGATCGGCGAGGAGGTCAAGGTATTCCTCTATCGTGACCCGAAGGGACGTCTTACCGCAAGCATGCGCGTGCCGCTTATGGAAGAAGGGCAAGTTGCTCGTATGAAGGTTATTAATACAAGCAAGGATGGTGCATTTCTTGAGGTGGGGGCAGAACGTGGTATTTTTATGCCTTATGCGGGCATGCGTGGAAAGCTGCAGATCGGTGAAATGGTTTGGGCAAAGCTTTATACGGATAAATCGGGTCGTTTGGCTACGACGATGGTTGTTGAGGATGAGCTGCGTCGTGCATCAAAGCCGGCAGCAGCAACGTTGAAAATCGGTGACAGAGTACATGGTGCAGTTTATAACTACACGGATCAGGGTGCATTTATTTTTACAGATGACCGCAATATGGCTTTTATTGACAATAAAGAAATTCCAATCAAACCGCGTGTTGGTGAAGAAGTTGACGCACGTGTTACATTTATCCGTAATGATGGACGTATCAATGTTTCCTTGCGACCGATTAAGGAAGAAGCCTTATTGGCTGATGCAGAAAAAATTCTGGCACTTCTAGCGATACGTAGTGGGAAGATGCCATACAGTGATGCAACTTCAGCTGAAGTCATAAAAGATAAATTTCAGATCAGTAAAGGTGCGTTCAAAAGAGCACTGGGTCATCTGCTTAAAGAGGGACGTATTGAAGAAAAGGATGGCTGGACTTATTTGAAATAGAATTTTTTGGTTAGTAAAGAAGGATTTATACCGGAAATAACGAATAATGCAAATAGGTGTATTTAGTAACAGGCAAGAATGGTAGTTTTAGTAAATCTACTTTATTTTGATAGCAATGGAATTATTAAAAATGGGGGCGATTTGATGGCAGAAAGTAACGCAGATAAAAAAGGGATTCTTTTGGAAACGGGTACGAATGAATTTGAAATTGTAGAATTCAGTATAGGGAAGGTTAATTATGGTATCAATGTAGCTAAAGTACGTGAGGTAATTACGCGTGTTCCAGTAACGGCTATGCCGCAGGTGCATCCATATGTTGATGGTCTTTTTACGCTAAGAGGCAGAGTTATGCCGTTGGTGAATCTGCCTCGCTGCTTGAATGTTCAAGGAACAGAAGAACCAAAGAATATCATTGTAACGGAAATCAATAACTATAATATTGGTTTTCTTGTAGACAATGTATCCCGTATTCATCGTATCTCTTGGAAAGATATGGAAACAGCACCAGAGGTTGGTGGTAATTCGAGAGTTGTTGGTGTCATCAAGATGAAGGATAAGATGGTTCTTTTGCTCGATTTTGAAACGATTATTGCAGAGATAAATCCGGAAATTAATGCAAAATTGACGACAGTTGAAGAAGTCGAAGCAGACGTTAAGGCAAAGCGTACTAATATGCAAGTCGTTGTTGCTGAAGATTCGCCTATGCTTCGTGATCTTCTTGTTACGACGCTGCATCAAGCTGGCTATCGTTACATCCGTGATTTTAGAAATGGTCAAGATGCGTGGGAATATTTACAGAAACTGACGAAAAAAGATATATCGATTGAAGAACAGGTTAAAGTCATTGTTTCAGATATTGAAATGCCGAAAATGGATGGGCATCGTTTGCTGAAACTGGTTCGTGAAGATTCTGTTCTAAAAAATGTACCGGTAGTGCTTTTTTCATCCCTTATTAATGAAGAAATGCGTCGCAAGGGTAAAGAACTTGGTGCCAATGGGCAGATTTCCAAACCGGAAATCAATCAGCTCATTGATCTTCTTGATCAGTTGGTTTTTAATAGTAATACAGGCCGCAACTAGATCTTGGAGAAATCAGATAGAATAGAAGTCCAATGCGTGAAGAAAGCATTGGACTTTTTTTCTGCAAATACAAAAACAAATCTTCTAATTTGTCTGAAAAGAAGGGAACTTATGTGAATATATTAAAGACCTTAAGAGAAAAAGAAAGATTTTCGGCAACAGAGCAGCTCATTATTGACTATATACTGAAGAATTATCGAGAAATTTCTTATTTGTCAGCAAGGGAACTTGCCGAAAAAACATATACGAGTTCAGCAGCGGTTGTCCGACTGTGTCAGAAGATTGGTCTAAAAGGTTATGTTGATTTTAAGATCAGGTTTAGTGGTGAAGCAATGCAGGAAAGTATGAAGACGGGGGAATATCAGAACTCAATTACAAATAGGGATACGATTATATCAATCATTGATAAAGTAACACGCATCAATGTTGCTGCTATTGAAGAAACACGCAAAGATACAGAACCGGGACAGATTATGAGGGCGGCACAGCTTCTTGATCATGCTGGACATGTTGACTTTTATGCAATGGATAACAATTTACATATTGCTGATATTGCCTGCTACTCTTTTCTTCATGCGGGGAAACTGTCGACGGTAAACTCGCATGTAAATGCACAGTATGTGCAGGCAATGGCCGCAGATAAGACACATGTTGCTTTCTTTATCAGCCGAACGGGAGAGAACCGAAAGCTTATTGAAATTGCAAAGATATTAAAGCAAAAGAAAATAAAAATAATTTTGCTTACTGCAGTGAAGATATCAACACTTGGACAGATTGCAAATGAAGTGCTTTGCGTAGCGACGGAAAAAAACTTTAATGAACTGGGCACTCTGGTCTTTCTTGCAGGGGCAAAGTATATGATTGATATTTTGTTCAGCGTTCTTTTTGCACGTCACTATGAGGTGGCAATGGTGCGAAATATGTCTTTTGAAAAACTTTTTCGGGTATAAAACGTTTTTGGGTAAAATTAGAATAATTTGTACAAATGATTCATGATTTCATCAGAATCATCAGAATATAGTGAAACGATTATCCGAAAGCCGTTCAGCTTATTGAACGGCTTTTTTCCATATGATATATTGTAAACATCTTATAAGAAAACAATATACGCGTAGAAAACTAGGAATGGTATTTATGAAACAAAATGGCATGCCAAAAACTTTTTTATGGGGTGCAGCTTCAGCAGCTTATCAGATTGAAGGTGCTTTTGAGGAAGATGGTAAAGGGCACAGTACGTGGGATGACTTTGTTCGTCAACCGGGCAAGACGTTTAAGGGAACAAATGGCAATGTAGCCGTTGATTATTATCACCGGTATAAAGAAGATATTGCGCTTATGGCTGAGGCGGGGCTTAAAGTATATCGCTTTTCGATTGCCTGGACGCGGATTTTTCCCCAAGGATCTGGCGAACCTAATGAAAAGGGTTTAGAGTTTTATGAAAGGGTAATTGATGAATGTCTGAAATATGGAATAGAGCCGATGGTTACGCTTTATCATTGGGATTTACCGGCGGCGTTGGAGGAAAGGTATGGCGGCTGGGAGGATCGACAGAGTGTTGAAGACTATCTGCACTATGCAATATGTTTGTTTAAACGCTTCAAAGGCAAGGTGAAGTACTGGATTACCTTTAATGAGCAGAATGTATTTACTTCATTCGGCTGGTTACTGGGAGAACATCCGCCAGGAAAAACCGGTGATCAAAAAATGTTTTATCAGGTCAATCATCATGTAAATATCGCTCATGCCAAAGCTGTACTTGCCTTTAAAAAAATAATTCCAAATGGCAAGATTGGTGCAAGTTTTGCTTATTCACCCAGCTATGCATTTGATTGTAATCCAAAGAATGCCATGGCGAAGCTGAACTATGATGAAATAAAAAACTTTTGGTGGATGGATATCTATGCTTATGGACGATATCCAAAGAGTATATGGACCTATCTTGATAAAAACGCGCTTTTACCGAAGGTGAAAGCCGAAGATAAAGCACTGCTGCATGATGCCGCAGCGATGATTGATTTCATGGGGGTTAATTATTATCAGACAGCTGTCTGTGAATACAATCCGGTTAAGGGCGGTATCGGGTCTTATGGTAATACAAACACGACAGGGAAGAAAGGTGAGACAGATATCACAGGAATTCCTGGTTTTTTTAAGAATCGACTAAATCCATATCTGCCGACGACGGACTGGGACTGGGTCATTGATCCGAATGGTCTCCGTTATGCTTGCCGCGAAATTACAAGTCGTTATGATCTGCCAATCGTAATCTCGGAAAATGGCATGGGGCTTTTTGACAAGTTGGAAAATGGCAAAGTGCATGATGAAAAACGTATTGCCTATCTGAGCAGCCATATAAAAGCGCTTAGGGAAGCTATCGATGAAGGCTGTAATGTTATTTCCTACTGTGTCTGGTCCTTTACGGATCTTTTGAGCTGGCTCAATGGCTATCAAAAACGCTATGGTCTTATTTATGTGGATCGTGGAGAAGCCGAGCCTGGTACTTTAGATCGTTATAAAAAGGATAGTTTTTATTGGTATAAGCAAGTTATCGCTTCTAATGGGAATGATTTATAAAATCGTACGATGAAAAGAGGAGAAAATCAAAAATGAGTAAGCAGGAGTTATTTGATAAGTTTTTGGAATACATGGTCCGGTTTGCCAGCATTAAAGCAGTCGTAGCGCTAAAGGATGGGTTCATTCTCACGATGCCGCTGACACTTGTTGGTTCACTGTTCCTACTCGTTGCGTGTTTTCCGATAGCGGGTTGGGGTGAGTTTATGACAGGCATCTTTGGTGCAGGCTGGACAGCACCGCTTTTCCAGGTGTCAAGTGCAACATTTAATATTTTAGCAATTCTTTCCGTTTTGGGTATTACATATAAATATTGCGAGGCTGAAAATTGTGATGCAATAACAGCATCTATGCTGGCACTGGCAGCATTTCTGACACTGACGCGCGGTTCCGTTCTTACAAAGGCCGGTGAAGTTGTCGGAGGTGTTATTCCTGGTCAATGGGTTGGTGGGAATGGTGTCATTACAGCAATCATAGTAAGTCTCGTTACTTCATGGGTTTTTTGCTACTGTGAAAAGCATAAGCTTGGTTTTAAAATGCCGGAAGGCGTGCCACAAGGGGTTGCTAATGCTTTTGCCGCTCTTGTGCCAGGTTTTTTTCTTCTTGCCGGAGCATGTATTATCTATGCTGTATGCATGGCCGTAACAATGAAGACACTTCCAGAATTGATATTTGCTGTTTTGCAGATACCACTTCAAAATATTACAGATACACTTATTGGAGGGGTTATCATTGCGGGGCTTCAGAGTGTGCTTTTCTGGGCAGGTATCCATGGTCCAAACATCGTCGGTGGTGTCATGAATCCGATTCTTATGGCAAATTCTCTCGATAATCAAGCGCTTCTTGATGCAGGAAAACAACTTATTGGTAATCCGCAGGCAAAGCTTATCACGATTCAGGTAACAGATATCTTTATCAAAGGCGGTGGCTGTGGTCTTACAATGGGATTCCTTATTGCAGCTTTCATCGCAGCAAAGTCTGCGCAGATGAAGTCGATATCCAAGCTTGCATTTATTCCGGGGCTTTTCAATATTAATGAACCAATTATCTTTGGCCTGCCAATTGTGTTCAATCCATATTTTATTATTCCGTTCATTGGTGTACCAGTCGTTGCGATTATTATTACGTATCTCGCACTTGCCACTGGGTTTATGACACCATTTGCTGCAGTGCAGGTTCCGTGGACGACACCACCAATCGTTGCGGGTTTCCTTGTTGGTGGCTGGCAGGGTGCGATTGTACAGCTTGCTACGATTATTATGTCTGCAATTGTATATTTCCCGTTTATGAAGGTACAGGACAACATTTATTATAAAGAAGAAAAAAGTACTGCTGTCAATAAATAGCAGCAAGAGAAGATGTTCGTATAATAAAATGAATTATCCGAAACTTAGGAACTGAATAAAAACAGTAAACTATAAATATCTTAAAAATTATAAATTAATTAAAGGGGTTGGACTTATATGAAAAAGGCATTGAGCACAATGGTCGCATTCGCTTTGGCAGCAGGAATTTCCGGAACAGCAATGGCAGCGGATTCTGCCGGAAGCTTTTCTGATATACCAAAAGATCACTGGAGCTATGCTGCAGTTGATCAGCTTGTAAAAGATGG
>DCFY01000131.1:0-8308 GCA_002315155.1 Megamonas sp. UBA1792 | reverse complement strand
GCAGCCAATCCGGCAGATCAGGCACTCATTGAAAAGCTTGAAAACGAATATGGATCGGAACTCAAAAAACTGGATGATAAATACAATGACCTTGATAAACGTGTTGACAATGTAATACTAAGTGGATTTGTTCGGGCAAAGTATGATAATGATGAAACAAATCATGTTGGAAATGATAATAATAAGCATTTCTATATGGACTTAGAAGGTAAAATGAGGGTCGGAAAAGACTGGGATGCACATTTTCAAAGTGAAACACGTAAAGGCTATACATCGAATCAGTCTTGGCGTAATGGTGATAGCAGCTCAAATGATCAGGATGGGACTTTCCAGAGAGTCTGGGTTGAAGGCCATGCCGGTAAGGTTGGCGTAAAAGTTGGTACAGCATGGTGGGGTTATGGCTTCCAGAATGTACCATTTGGCCATGCAGCAGATGGTGCGCAGGTTGACTACAATCTTTCAAAAGATTGGAATGTAAAAGCATTTACACTTCGCCCTCGACAAGGAGATCTTGTATCAATGCCGGCAGGTCAGGATACAAATATCTATGGCGTGAATTTCACGGGTAAACTTGGGAAAAATCTTGAAACAAGTCTTACCTGGGCTGGTAATAAAAACCATAATGATGCTCAGAAGATGAGCAGTATGGGAGCCTTTGAACTTCGCACAAAGCTTGGTGATAATTTCCAGCTTACAGGTACGTATGTAAAGACAAATGCAAACAGCTATAATGCAAGTAAAGAATATAGGCTTGACTATAAAGGAACAGATCTCAAAAAGGCAGGTTCTTTTGGAGCATACTTCCGGTACATTGATTTTGGACGCTATGGTGATATGTCTCATGATGATGAATGGGGTTCTTTGCCAACAGATGCTAAGGGCTGGATACTTGGTGTAAAATATGTTCCATATGCCAACATTGAATGGGAAACATTCTATTCCAGACAGACAAGAAACTATTCCGGAACAGATTCAAGTATGTCTACAGGTGCGAGTAGAAATCTTCTCCGCACACAGGTTGATTTTCATTTCTAATAAATATAAACAGAGACTCACGAATTTATTTGTGAGCCTCTGTTTATTTATAAGCAGGATTCTTCAAAGGTCTGATTTTATATACATTTATATACTTTTATGATATAATTAAAAAAAGATATATGAAAATTAAAGGCGTTTTTATTCTAAAAAAGCAGTTACAAACGTAGCTACTTTTTTTATTTTTCATTAATATGGAAAAATTTAAATAATATTTTCAGTAAATTCAGTAATTTTAACAGAGGAACTTTGTAGAAATTACCTTTAGGAAAGTATCAAGAAATTATATGGACAAAAGGAGATGCATAGATGGAAAAAATTAAGATTGGACTTTTGGGGTTTGGTAAAACGGGTAAAACTGTAGCAAATGAAATTATACAGGATTCTGTCTGCGATTTGTCCTGGGTCGTACGAAGGCAAACTCAGAAGATTGAATATGCGAGTCATTTGCTGGGGCATGAATTTGAGCAAGGAAGGATTTTTTCACGAGAAAATCTTACGGATCAATTTTTTCGGGCACATCCGGTTGATGTTATTGTGGATTTTTCAAAGAGCGAAGCAGTGAGGGAGTACCGCGGAGCCCTTGAGCTGGGAATACCTGTTGTATCAGCGATATCACAGTATGATCCGGAAGATCTGGCGATGCTGAAATCATATGCCGGCAAGGCGGCCGTGTTTTATTCGCCTAATATCACATTGGGGGTTAACATCCTTATGGTGGTTGCACAAATTCTGCAGAAGATAGCACCTCATGCGGATATTGAGATTATTGAGGAGCATTTTCGCGATAAGAAAGAGGTATCAGGAACAGCGAAGAAGCTGGCAGATGTTTTGGGAATGGGGCATGAGAGAATACATTCCATAAGGGTAGGGAAGACGGTGGGTAAGCATAAACTTATTTTTGGACTGCCAAATCAGACGATACGGCTCATCCATGAGAGTGTTAATCAGGCGGCTTTTGGACAAGGTGCCATTTTTGCGGCGAAGTATGTTGTACAGCAGCTTCCCGGAATTTATACGATGGAGCAGCTTATCTCGGAAATGTTTATGAAGAATATTCCGGTGTATTAAGGTGGATGGCTGAACTAATAAAAAAAGCACACCCGAAGGTGTGCTTATCATTCGATGGTGGCGGCGCAGAGATTCGAACTCCGGACACTGCGGGTATGAACCGCATGCTCTAGCCAACTGAGCTACGCCGCCAAAATGGTGGGTAAGGATGGATTCGAACCATCGTAATCCGAAGATGACAGATTTACAGTCTGTTCCCTTTAGCCACTCGGGCACCTACCCATTCTAAAAAAATTCACGTCAACACAAGGTTGAACTGCTTAAGAACAATATTGATTATACGCGATAAAACAGGTGAGTGTCAACTGTTTTTTTTGCGTATATTTTTTGGCTTTGCTGATGTTGGAGCTGCGATAGATACGACGGCTTGTGCTGGCTTTTTTAGCCCGAGCCAGATGAACATGAAGAAAGCTGCCAGAAATACGATCAGACTCGTCATCTGTGCGGATTTGAAAAGGCCAAAAACAAGATTGCTGTAGTCGCCGCGCAGGTATTCAAGAAAAAATCGCGCGATGGAGTAGAGCATCGCATAGAGTGCAAAGGCCTGTCCTTTTGCATGGTTTGTGGTACGAAACATGAGCAGGAGAGCAAAGATGACAATGTCGAGCTGACCTTCCCAGATCTCTGCCGGCCACAAGGGCTGACTGCCATAGGTGTGATAGGCAAGTGTTGTTGTTGGATAGAGAATACCAAAGGAGCTGCCAGTTGGTGCACCGAAGGCATCACCGTTTAAAAGATTGGCACAACGACCGATTGCCTGTCCCAAAATGATTGCCGGAGCCATGATGTCAGCCATTGCCCAGGTATCAATATTGTGGTATTTAGTATAAATGATGCCGACAATGACACCCATGAGGACACCACCTTGTATAGCCATGCCCCCCTGCCAGACATTGAAGAGTTCAGTAAGATGGTTTTGGTAGTAGGCCCAGTCAAAAAAGAATACATCCCAAAGCCGCGCACCGATAATACCTCCGACACCACAATAGATACCCATGTCGACAATGTGGTTGTGCCAGCGGCCGTCCTGCTTTGCGAGAAAATAAGCTACACCTGTCGCGAGGATAATGCTGAGACTTAACACGAGTCCATAGGCGCGGATTGGAAAGTCACCGATAAAAAATAAATATTGATGCAAAACAATTCCTCCCTTTTACAATTCTTATTTATTATACGGCATAAGCATGAAAAGTAGAAGGGTTTAAAATTTATTAGAAAATTATTGAGTTTTGCTGGTGTATGTGATATTATGATGAGTAAATCTATATTGTAGAGATGTTGATGGAGACAGTAGGCAGAAAAGAAAGTCTTAGCGAGCCGATGCGAGTGGGAGATCGGTACGAGTATTTTATGCGGAAGATCACTCTGGAGTTGCAGGCTGAAAGAATTCGAGTAGGCTGTGCCGGTATCCACCGTTAGAAGGATAGCATATGTTGGTATGTGAAATAGGTGGTATAAATGATAGCGAGGCGTTCATCCTGTTTTGGATGGAGGCTTTTATTTTTGCTGTGAGATAGCTTTCGTCCTGTTTTCAGGCCGGAAGCTTTATTTTTTAGGAGGGGTTTTTTTGTATAATAAAGTAGATACAAACCTGAATTTTGTTCAGAGAGAAAAAGAAATTGAAAAGTTTTGGCAGAAAAACAATATTGCACAGAAGACAATCGATCAGCGTGAAGGCAACGAAACCTTCACATTTTATGATGGTCCGCCAACGGCAAACGGTAAGCCGCATATCGGTCATGTGCTTACGCGTGTAATCAAAGATCTTTTGCCGCGCTTTCAGTCCATGAAAGGTAAAAATGTTCTGCGTAAGGCTGGATGGGATACGCACGGTTTGCCAGTTGAACTTGAAGTTGAAAAACAACTTGGTCTTGATGGTAAGGACCAGATTGAAAAATATGGGATGGAACCATTCGTTCGTAAATGTCGTGAATCTGTCTGGAAGTATAAGGGCATGTGGGAAGAGTTTTCCGATGTTGTTGGCTTCTGGGCAGATATGAAGCATCCATATATAACATATGAAAATGACTATATTGAGTCTGAGTGGTGGGCACTTAAAGAAATCTGGGAAAAGGGACTTTTATATAAAGGCTATAAAGTTGTACCTTACTGTCCACGCTGCGGCACGCCTCTTTCGTCGCATGAAGTCGCACAGGGCTATAAGGATATTAAAGAGCGCTCGGCAATGGTCAAGTTTAAGGTCAAAGGTGAAGATGCGTACTTTCTTGCATGGACAACGACACCATGGACGCTTCCATCTAATCTTGCGCTCTGCGTAAATCCGGAAATAAACTATGTTAAAGTCAAAAATGAAGATACTGTCTACTATATGGCGGAAGCTCTTGTCAACACAGTTCTCGAAGGTGACAGCGAAGTTCTTGCAACATTTCCGGGGAAGGAACTTGAATACAGAGAATATGAACCTCTCTATCCATATGCGGTTGGTAAGCTCGATAAGAAAGCCTTCTTTGTTACGTGCGACGGATATGTTACGACAAGTGATGGTACAGGCATCGTCCATATGGCTCCGGCTTTCGGTGAAGATGATGCCCGTGTTTGCAAGAAGTATGATCTTCCATTTGTCCAGTACGTTGACAGCAAGGGACAGCTGACAAAGGATACGGACTGGGAAGGGATTTTCGTTAAAGATGCAGACCCGCTTATTTTGAAGGATCTTAAGATAAAGGGTCTGCTCTTCAAGGCACCTGTATTTGAACATAGTTATCCCCATTGCTGGCGCTGTGATACACCACTTATTTACTATGCACGTGAATCGTGGTTTATTAAGATGACGGATGTTCGTGATGATCTCATCAGAAATAATGATACAGTCAATTGGATTCCGGAAAGCATAGGCAAGGGGCGTTTTGGTGACTGGATTGAGCATGTACAGGACTGGGGTATCAGCCGCAACCGCTACTGGGGAACACCGCTTAACATTTGGGAATGCGAATGTGGACATCAACACTCCATTGGCTCGATTGAAGAACTAAAATCAATGTCAGATAACTGTCCGGATGATATTGAACTGCATCGTCCGTTTATCGATAAAGTAACGATCAAATGTCCGAAGTGCGGTAAGGAAATGTGTCGTGTACCGGAAGTTATCGATTGTTGGTTTGATTCTGGTGCTATGCCGTTTGCGCAGTGGCACTATCCGTTTGAAAATAAGGATATCTTTGCCAAACGCTTCCCAGCAGATTTTATTTCCGAAGCGGTCGATCAAACGCGCGGCTGGTTTTACTCGCTTATTGCGATTTCAACATTGCTCTTTAATAAAGCACCTTATAAGAACGTTATTGTCCTTGGACATGTACAGGATGAAAATGGTCGCAAAATGAGTAAATCTAAGGGAAATGCCGTAGATCCAATGGATGCGCTCGGTAAGCATGGTGCAGATGCAATTCGTTGGTATTTTTATGAAAACAGTGCGCCGTGGCTGCCAAACCGTTTCCATGATGGTGCCGTACAGGAAGGGCAGCGTAAGTTCATGGGTACACTTTGGAACACCTATGCGTTTTTCATTTTATATGCAAATATCGATACGTTTGATGCAACGAAATATACACTTGACTATAGTAAGCTCTCGGTTATGGATAAATGGGTACTTTCGCGCCTTAATACACTTGTAAAAACGGTCGATGACGATCTTTCGAACTATAAGGTAACTGAAGCGGCGAAGGCTCTACAGAAATTTGTCGATGAGCTCAGCAACTGGTATGTAAGAAGAAGCCGTGAACGATTCTGGTCGAAGGAACTTACACAGGATAAAATCAATGCCTATATGACACTCTATACAGCACTTGTTACGACGGTAAAAACAGCTGCGCCGATGATTCCTTTTATGACAGAGGCCATCTATCAGAATCTCGTCCGCAGTATTGACAAGACAGCCCCGGAAAGCGTTCATCTTT
The DNA here is from genome assembly GCA_002315155.1 of Megamonas sp. UBA1792. Next base: position 2,288 of record DCFY01000131.1, on the reverse strand, counting down.
GCGATTTTCCGGCAGTTCATGAAGATTATATCGACAGTACCCTGGAAATGAATATGGAACTTGTACTCGAGATCGTTGTTCTTGGTCGTGCGGCTCGTAATACAGCCAACATTAAGAACCGTCAGCCAATCGGCAATATGTATGTAAAAGCAGAGGGAACCTTTGATGATTTCTTCAAGGAAATCGTTGAAAGTGAACTTAATGTGAAGAACGTAACCTTCAAGGATGATATGGAAGAATATCTTAGCTATAGTTTTAAACCACAATTTAAGGTGCTTGGACCGAAGGTTGGTCGTCAGATTGGCGAGATCAAAGAAGCTCTTGGAACGGTTAATGGTCATACAGCCAAGGAAGAGCTTGACAAGACAGGAAAGCTTACACTTACACTTAAGACGGGTGAGTTTACGCTTGTGTCGGAAGATGTTGAAGTTACAATGGCACAAACGGAAGGTTTCATGGCACAACGCTATAATGGCGTGACCGTTGCTCTCGAAACGACGCTCAGCGAAGAGCTTGTCGAAGAAGGTTTTGTCAGGGAAATTATTAGTAAACTGCAGACCATGCGGAAAGAAAACGATTTTGAGGTTATGGATCATATTACGGTCTATGCGACTGGCAATGATAAGATCAAAGCACTTATGCAGAAAAATGAAGCAACCATCAAAGACATCGTCCTTGGTGATGCAATCGAATATGGCAAGATTGATGGTTTCACGAAAGAGTGGAACATAAATGGTGAAGCAATTACACTTGGTGTAAAATAAGATGGAATTATAAGAAAGAGGCAGTACAAGGATAATCTGTTCTTGTACTGTCTCTTCTTTTGCTGCTATAATAAGCAGTAAGCTTCCTGAAATATTGACTTTTCCTTGTTGCATAGGCTATAATTAAAAATAATCATATTTATTTAGTAGGATTGTAACTTTGTACAATATAGCATAAATCTTTTGAAGCAGAGTAGTAGATACTTTCTTTTTGCCTACAGAAAACCGACGGTTGATGAGAGTCGGTGCGATGGGGGTATTGAACTCACTGTGGAGGAGCGGCAGGTGCCGACGTTGATTGCGTTAAGATTTAGAGAGGACGGCAATGCCGTTAATCAGGGTGGTACCGCGATGAATTCGTCCCTGGCTGTTATGCAGCCGGGGACGGTTTTTAGTTTAAAGAAAAATTTAGGGGGAGTTTTTAATGGAAAGATATTCGCCGCAGAATATTGAGAAGAAGTGGCAGGCTAAATGGCAGGAAGAACATGCATATCAGACAGAAATGGATGCGAGCAAGCCGGAATACTATGTGCTGGAAATGTTCCCTTATCCATCGGGAAATTTACATATGGGTCATGTACGAAATTATTCTATTGGAGATGTGCTCGCCCGCTATAAAACAATGGAAGGCTTTAATGTGCTTCATCCGATGGGCTTTGATGCGTTTGGTATGCCAGCAGAAAATGCAGCAATCAAGCATGGTGTGAAGCCGTCGGACTGGACCTATTCCAATATCGAAAATATGAAGCGGCAGCAGCGTGAAATGGGGCTGTCCTATGACTGGAACCGCGAAGTCGAAACATGCCGTCCTGATTATTATCGCTGGACACAGTGGCTTTTTGAACTTTTCTATAAAAAGGGTCTTGCATATAAGAAAAAAGCTTCTGTAAACTGGTGCAATACATGTAATACGGTCCTTGCGAATGAACAAGTTATTGATGGTAAATGCTGGCGCTGTGATGATGATGTCGTCAAAAAGGATTTGTCACAGTGGTTTCTCAAGATCACGGATTATGCTGATGTGCTTCTTGAAGACCTCAAGGAGCTAAAAGGATGGCCGGAAAGAGTTAAGACAATGCAGGAGAACTGGATTGGCCGTAGCGAGGGAGCGGAATTTAGTTTTGCTGTGCCGGATTTTAACGAAAAAATTCCGGTTTATACGACTTGTCCGCATACAGTCTTTGGTGTAACCTACGTTGTGCTTGCTGTAGAGCATCCACTTGTAGACAAGCTTATTAAGGGACGCGAAAATGAGGCGGAAATCCGTGTGTTCATGGATGAGGTCCGCAATCTGAGTGAAATTGAACGTACATCAAGTGAATCTGAAAAGAAGGGCATGTTTACAGGTGCTTATGCAGTGAATCCATTCAATGGCAAGCGTGTGCCAATCTGGATTACAAATTATGTCCTTTATGAATATGGTACAGGCGCTGTCATGGGGGTCCCAACACATGATGAACGTGACTGGATGTTTGCGGATAAATATAATTTACCGAAGGTTCTTGTTGTGAATAATATAGAAGG
>DCFY01000148.1 GCA_002315155.1 Megamonas sp. UBA1792 | reverse complement strand
TTTCTGGGGCTGTACGAATTATCCGCATTGTACAGCAACTTTTGATGATAAGCAGGGGAAACCTGTGATATAAATAGAGTATAAACGTGATTCAGCACGTAAAAGGAGAGAATATATGGGAAATACATTTACGGACCTCGGGCTTAGTGATGAACTTGTAAAGGGAATGGCAAAGCTGGGGTTTGCGGAGCCAACGGAAATACAGATGCAGACCATTCCGACAGCACTTACAGGGGAAAATCTTGTTGGACAGTCAGCAACGGGAACGGGGAAGACATTTGCATATCTTTTGCCGCTCATAGCAAAGATCGATGTGCAAAAACCACAAGTTCAGGCAATTGTGCTGGCACCGACCTATGAACTCGCTATGCAGATCAGCGGGCAGCTGCAGCTTATTCTGGAACAATCGGGAGTGCCGGTGCGCAGCTTGGCACTAATTGGCGGGGCAAATATTGCCCGGCAGATTGACAAGCTCAAGAAGAAGCCTCAAATTGTTGTTGGTTCAGCTGGAAGGATACTTGAGCTTGTGAAGAAGGGCAAGCTCAAGCTGCAGCAGACAAAGATGCTTGTACTGGATGAGTTTGATCGTCTGCTCGACGACCAGAATCAGGTGTCTGTTGCCGGGGTGCAGAAATGTCTTGTAAAGGATTGTCAGTATCTGCTTTTTTCAGCAACAGCACCAGAAAAGGCGCTTGAGCGTGCCGGATTTTTAGCACAACCGAAGATTATAAAACTAACGGAGCGTGCAGTTTTGCAGGCAACGGTCGAAAATCTATATGTTCTTACGCCATTTCGTGATAAAATAGAGGCATTACGTAAGTTAACAAAGATACTTGATGTAAAGAAAGGCCTTGTCTTTGTAAATCGGGTCTATGATTTGGAAAAGGCACTGGCAAAATTTACTTATAGCGGGATTCGTGTGGCTTCACTTGTTGGGTCGAATGATAAGATGGAGCGTAAGCAAGCCATTGAGAACTTCCGCAAAGGAAAGATTCAATTGTTGCTTGCAACTGATATTGCAGCGCGAGGTCTTGATATCAGTGGTATTGACTACGTGTTTAATTTAGATATACCGGAGAATGAAAAGGTTTATCTACATCGTGTTGGACGTACGGCACGTGCAGGTGCGGATGGCGCCGCCATCTCACTTGTTGATCAAAAAGAAGTTGAAAAGATTGTTGCCATAGAAAAAAAGCTCAGAATAAAATTTAAGGCAAAAAAAATGGTACAGGGAGAGTTAAAGGATTTTCTTGTACGTCCGAGTCATGAGATTGTGGGCAATGGCAGCAAGTAATAAATTTGGAGGGTTAATTTTTGGATCTATTGACAGCTTTATGTAAGTTGACAATTGTTTTTGTTCTTATATTCATGAACGGTTTTTTTGTTGCAGCGGAGTTTGCTGTTGTAAAGATTCGTTCTTCACGGTTGGAGACGATGATACAGGAGGGAAATAAGCGGGCGAAGTATGCAAAGCAGCTTACAGACCATCTTGATGCATCGTTATCCGTGACACAGCTTGGAATCACGCTGGCTTCGCTTGGCCTTGGCTGGGTTGGAGAGCCGGCAGTAGCGACACTTATTCATCCGCTTATCATGTATGCAGGAATATCAGAGGACATTGGGCATACGATTGCGTTTGCTTTGGCATTTTCACTTATCACAGCATTTCATATTGTATTGGGAGAACTTACGCCAAAATCACTGGCAATCCAAAACGCCGAAAAAGTTGTGCTCTGCGTCGCATTGCCGATGCTGATATTCCATAAGATTATGTATCCGTTTGTCTGGGTGCTGAATCATGTGGCAAACTGGGTCTTAAAGCAGATTGGATTCGAGGTATCGAATGAGGGCGATGCGGCACATACAGAAAATGAAATTCGCATTCTTATGGAGGAAAGTCATAAGCAAGGATATATAGACAAGACAGAGTTAGATTTTGTTGATAATGTTTTTGATTTCTCCGATCGTAATGTGCGTGAGATTATGATTCCTCGTACAGATATGGTTTGTCTCTATCTGGAGGATTCTATTGAAAAAAATATTGATATAGCACTGCGCGAACATTTGACGCGTTATCCGATCTGTTACGATGGCAAGGATCATATTATTGGCTTTCTGCATATCAAAGATCTCCTGCGGGCACTTTATGCGGGGCGCAAACCGAATCTGCGTACGCTTGCGCGTAAGGCACTGGTTGTACCAGAGACTATGGCAGTGAGCAATCTTCTAAAGATGATACAGAAATGCCGATCACAGCTTGCTATTGTTGTTGATGAGTACGGTGGTACGGCGGGGATGGTAACGATTGAGGATGTTATTGAGGAAATTGTCGGTGAGATACAGGATGAGTTTGATGAGGAACGCCCGCTTGTCGAGAAGCGCAGTGAATGTGTCTATTCAGTGAATGCGAAGATGCTCATTGAAGAAATTAATGATACACTGGAAATGGAGCTTGATGCGGAAAACGTTGATACGATTGGCGGCTGGCTTTATGCATGTGTGGAGACACCACCGCATGTTGGGCAGAAAGCGACATGGAGTGACAGCGAGTTTTTTGTGGAAGAGGTTGACAATGTGCGCATCACACGTGTGCTTATCAAGCTTGGACATACGCTCAAGGAAGAACATGAAGAAATAGAATAATACTGGAAAATTCCGTTGCATCCTCCTTATGCAGCGGGATTTTTGCGTTAATAGAGGCAAATACATAAATATTAATAATGATTAAATTCAAAAAAATGGGGTTTAGTTATATTTAGACTGTACTTTTCTAAACATGATAGTGTATAATATGAAAAGTTAATAATAGTATCATCGATAAATATGAAGACCGCTGTGTAAACATAACGGCCTGTTTTATGTGTCAAAAAGTTTTTGTATTTATACTTTATTTTTACGGTAGGGGGAGAATAAAATTAAATCTTATCAAAAGAACGAATTAAGTGATATCGTTCAAATCGATTCGGCTGTTTGCAAGGGGTGTGATTCCTGCAAGTCGTTCTGTCCGGCAGATGCCATTGAAGGACAATATGGAGCAACGCACAACATCGATTCAGAGAAGTGTCTGCAGTGTGGTCAGTGTCTTGTAAACTGTCCGTTTGGTGCCATACGTGATGTAGCAGATCCTGTTGACGATGTTATAAGAAAGCTCGAGGAGAAAAATATTATAGTCGTAGCGACAATTGCTCCGGCGGTTCGTGTTGCACTTGGTGAGGAATTCGGTATGGAGCCCGGGGCGCTGGTAACAGATCAGATGTATGGGGCACTGAAGAAGGCTGGTTTTAAGATCATGGATGTAAACTTTGCCGCCGATAATACAATCATGGAAGAAGGTACAGAACTTATTGGTAAAATTCAGCACTATGTGTTGAATCAACCGTTGGCGCACAAACCAGGGCCTTTGCCACAGTTCACGTCATGTTGTCCGGCCTGGGTACGTTATATTGAACTGAATCATCCAAATCTTCTGGATCATCTTTCAACGGCGAAATCACCGCAGGGCATGGCTGGACCAGTTGCAAAAATTTACGGAGCAACAGAAGTATGGCATACAGAACCAGAAAAAATTTATACGGTTGGTGTATATCCTTGCACAGCGAAGAAAATGGAAGCATCGCGTCCGGAGTTCACTTCTGCAGCAGACTACTGGAAGAAAAAGGGGCATACAGCAACGTACCAAGATACGGATGTCGTACTAACGACACGTGATCTGGCACGCTTACTAAAGAAAAAAGGCATTGACCTTCGCACGGTAGAACCTGCAACGGAACAGGATAATCCATTGGCAGAGTATACGGGAGCAGGCACGATCTTTGGTGTCACTGGTGGTGTTATGGAAGCAGCACTTCGTACTGCCTATTTTGTATTGACAGGTGAAGAGCTTGCTTCGATCGAGTATAAACCGGTTCGTGGTCTTGAATCGGTAAAGACCGCAGAG
>DCFY01000085.1 GCA_002315155.1 Megamonas sp. UBA1792 | reverse complement strand
GCTGGAGAGCAATGTCTTCATCCAGATGCTCAAGAACCATAATTACACGTGGCTGATATTCCTCGCAGGAAACCAGCTTAATCTCCCCCGCTGTGTATTGACGTGCCATTTCCGTTCCCTTAACAATATAGAGTGCATGCAATTTCACCTGATCAACGTGAAGAGCTGATAGTACCTTGGCATCTTCAATCACATCTGTTCTATCGTCCCAGGGAAGGTTTAAAATAAGATGTGCACAGGACTGCAGCTCATATGTTTTGATGCGCAGCACAGCATCAATAAATTCACCGAGTGTATGCCCACGATTGATTTTTTGCAGCGAATGATAGTTTACACTTTGCAATCCAAGCTCAATACAGATATCAATATTCTTCTCTTGCTTGATCTTCGCCAGCATTGCCAAATATTCATCACTCACACAATCCGGCCGCGTTGCGATATAGACTGCTACAACATCATCTTGACAGGCTTCTTCTGTATAGGCGCGCAGCCTATCAACCGGCATATATGTATTGCTGAAGTTTTGAAAATATGGAATGAACTTCTTTGCTTTATACTTTGATATAATATGTACTTTACTTGTATTAAGCTGCTCCGTCACACTCATATCCGCTGGAAGATTCTCGTAGCCTGCACCAATATCACCGCAAAATGTACAGCCATGTGTACCACAGGTACCATCACGATTTGGACAGGTTACTGGCAAGCCTACAGGCAGCTTGTATATCTTTTCTCCATATCGCTTCTTTAAATAATCCGAAAAAACATTATATATCATTTAACAAATCTCCCTGTTCTATCACCTGACATTTTACATTCTCTGCTCTAAAGTCAAAAAGCACAGCTGTTTTCTTCATTATTTTCTGTACCAAAACATCTCCACCTATAAGAGCTAATACATCCATACTGAATACCTCGATGTGATACTGTCGTCGCAGCTCACGCCAATTCGTAAACGTATACGCTTTTATATATTTTTCTGCTCCGCTATCCCGCCAAAAATGTGCGGTTTCAGGCTGATACTTTGTCATGTTCCAGTGCAGATGTTCTGGGTGCATGCCCCCCCGCTCACTGATAAGTGCGTCCACCTTCAAGAGTTCCTCTGCCGCTATTGTTTGCTCCGCATAAGTATCACGACAATAGTCAAGCAAATAGCCATAAAGAGCTTTTGTAGTATGCGCCACTTTATGATAGCCTTGATTTTCCCAGTAGTTTGTAAATCGTTGATAAAAAGCAAACGCATTACCTGCTTCACCTGTACGGATCAAATATGCTATTGTTTTCCGAAAACGACCCGCGTTGTAATAGCGTTCAAAAACATCCTCAAAGCTATGGAACCAGCGAATCTCACCATAGGACATATACTTATTTGCAAGCACTTGATATGGTGCCATATCCATGAACACATACTCATGCTCTTTGACAATCTGCATGATTGCCGCTCCCTTTAGAAACTTTAGAAAACCTAATTGCAACATATCCGGTTTCAACTCATAGACATCATTAAATGACTTGGAAAAAGACAGTTTGTCCTCATTCGGCAAACCAATAATAAGATCTACATGAAGATGGATATTATGAAAGCTGAGTATCTGTTTGATATTCGCAGAAATTTTATCCCAGTGATTAACACGACTCACTGCTTGCAGCGTTTGCTTATTTGTCGATTGAATGCCAATCTCAAGCTGCACACGTCCTTTTGGCATACATTTTAGTGCTGCCAGTACTTCATCATCCATATAATCAATAGCAACTTCAAAATGAAAATTCGTACGGCAATCCTGTTTGGCAATAAAGTCAATAATCGGCATAAAATGTGCCTTATTCGCATTGAATGTACGGTCAACAAACTTCACCTGCCGCACATCCTGCTTTACAAAAAAAGCAAGTTCTTTGAGGACACGCTCAATTGAAAAATAACGTATGCCCTTCGTTGCACAAGACAGACAATATTTGCAAGTAAACGGACAACCGCGCGAAGTTTCATAATAAAGGATACGATCCTTGATTTTCGGCATCTCTATTTTTTCATAAGGAAATACAACCGTATCCAAATCCGCTATGGTTACAGCCTCCCCTTCGTAAATTTCACCAGATTCCTCACGATAGGCAATTCCTTTGATATCCGTCACCTGATGCCCCAGCAGAAGCTCCTGTAACAGTTGTGCAAAAGTTTCCTCACCTTCACCACGCACAACGTAATCTACCATTGGGAAATCCTGCATAAAAGATGCCGTATTATAGGAAACCTCCGGCCCGCCGCATACAATTCTGCAATCTGGCAGCACTCGACGGAAAAGCTTTACAAGCTGCTTTACCATCTCAATATTCCAGATATAACAGACAATACCGATAACATCTGGCCTTTTTTCATAGATCTGCCCGAGAATATCCAGCAATTGATTGTTAATCGTAAATTCCATGATTTCCGCATCACAAAAATCACGACAGCAGGCACGCAGATAACGCAATGCCAGCGAAGTATGCGTATATTTCGCATTCAACGTCGTTAAAATAACTTTCAAATTTTCACCCCGTTCTTATAACTCTTTTCATTATACTGGTATTCCGGCAAAAATCAAACTTATTGACCTTTTTTTCATCTGCACAATGTTATATCTGCTATAATAATAGTAAAACTTATATGAGGAGAATCTTTATGCCAAATAAATTAACAACTGTTCCGCTCCGCAAAGAAATCGACGAAAAATATAAATGGCACCTTGATGATATTTATAAAAACAAATCTGTTTGGGAAGACGCTTGTGCCACACACAAAAAAGAATTGCCATTACTTACGGCCTTCAAAGGAAAACTACAGGACAATGTATCACTCACTGATTGCCTTGCCCTGCGCGACCATATTAATCAAACAATCAGCCTGATTTTTTCCTATGCCCGCATGCACCATGACAGCGATGCAAACAATACCAAGTACCAGTCTATGACGGACCAGGCAATGACATTACTCAATGAAACAAACGCTGCCCAGTCTTTTATTGAACCAGAACTCCTTGCTCTGCCAAAAGAAAAGCTGCGTACAGCCTGCATGACAATACCGTCACTTACAAAATACAGCTTCTTCCTCAAAAATCTTCTGCGCCAGAAAGATCACATTCTTTCACCACTTGAAGAAAACTTTCTTGCAAAAACGGGTGAAATCCGTCAGGCACCCGTAGAAATTTTCTCCATAATGACAAATGCCGACCTGACTTTCCCTGATACTCTCACAACCAATGGCACAAAACAGCCGCTCACTGAGAGCCGCTACAACCAATTCATTCGCTCGAAAAATCGTAACGTCCGCAAAGATGCTTTCCATAATCTTTTTTCTACCTATGCTTCTTTTCGCAATACATTCGCTGCGACCTATAGTACTTCTGTTAAAAGCACCCTGTTTACATCAAAAGCACGTAAATATCCTTCCATGATTGCATCTGCACTCGACAACAGCAATATCCCAATAGCTGTTTATGACACTGTCATCGCAGCAACGCATAACCAGATCAACCTGCTTCACCGCTATGTCGAACTCAAACAGCGTATGCTAGCTATCAAAGATATCCACATGTATGATCTTTATGTTCCTGTTGTGCCGGAACTTACGCGTGAATTCACCTATGATACAGCACTCGTACTTTTGCGTGACGCATTGCAACCACTTGGTAAACAATATGAAGAAGATCTCTTCCATGGTATCAAGTCTGGCTGGATCGATTTATTTGAAAGCAAAGGCAAACGTAATGGTGCCTACTCCTGGGGTATCTACGGTGTCCATCCCTTTGTTTTGCTAAACTATGATAAACATTACGGCAGTGTCTCCACTCTTGCACATGAGCTGGGACACGCTATGCACAGCTACTACAGTAACAATGCACAGGAATATATAAACTCCGACTATACAATATTTTGTGCTGAGGTCGCCTCAACAACAAACGAAAACTTGTTACTGGAACATATGCTGAAAACCATTAAAAACCCGCAGGAACGCTTTTTCTTTATAAATCAATACCTTGAACAAATCCGTACGACGGTCTATCGGCAAGTACTCTTTGCTGAATTTGAAAAAACCGTCCACGAAAAAGCCGAACAGGGAATTGCACTTACTGCTGATTGTCTCGAAAACATCTGGATTGAGCTTAACAAATTCTATTACGGCGATAAAATCATCATAGACGATGCACTCCGTATCGAGTGGGCTCGTATTCCACATTTTTATCGTCCCTTCTATGTCTATCAATATGCAAC
>DCFY01000073.1 GCA_002315155.1 Megamonas sp. UBA1792 | reverse complement strand
GGATAAAAACACAGATCACGATAGGTGAGGACATGCTGAGCCTGTCGATACAGGATAACGGACCGGGAATCAATAAAAAAGACCTGCATGAACTGCAGGCGATGCTGAATAAAGGGGGGAATGAAACCATGCATATGGGAATCTATAATATCCATCGTCGCATACAGCTGCTTTATGGAACCTCGTACGGTTTGAAAATTACAAGCCGTGAAGGTCAAGGAACCTGCATTGAGATTTTGCTGCCGGTGGATATAGCAGGGACGTATAAGGAGATGTAATAGAATGCTGCGTATTGTGATTGTAGAAGATGAAGATATTATCCGGCGCGGGCTTGTCTGTACGATTGACTGGATGGCGATGGGCTGCATGGTTGTAGGAGACGCACCAGATGGTGAAAGCGGGCTGGCGCTTATTGAACAGGAACGTCCGGACCTTGTACTTACAGATATTCGTATGCCAAAAATGGATGGTATTGAGATGATTACAGCAGCAAAAACGCTGTCGGGACTGTCTTTTCGGACGATTTTCATTACAAGCTATGCTGACTTCGAGTATGCAAGGCAGGCAGTTAAACTGCAGGCCATAGATTATTTGCTTAAGCCGATAGACGAAGAAGAGCTTGGAAAAGCGATCAAAAAACTTAATCAGGCAAAGGCAGAGCAGAAGGATTCAGCATGGGATTCTGTCCAGACAGAGCTTGTTGACTGGGATGCATATTTAAAAGACGATAATTTTATGAACACCTATGTGCGGCAGGCTCTTTGTAAGGTACGCGATTCTTATCGGGAAAAGATCAGCATTGAAGCAATTGCCGATGAGCTGGCAGTAAGCCCAAGCTATTTAAGCCGCAAGTTCAAGGAAAGTACCTCGCAGACCTTTGGTGAGATTCTGACAAAATATCGAATACAAAAGGCAGCACAGCTTCTGTCAACGGGAACGTATCGTATTTATGAAGTGGCAGAAATGGCGGGATTCGGGGACTATAAAAATTTTTGTCTGGTATTTAAGAAACAGATGCATATATCACCAAAAAAATTCATGAACCGTGTAAGTGGAATTATACAAAGGGAGGACATAAACACAGATGAAAAGCTATAAGGATTTTTTACTTGTGAGCGATATGGACGGTACGCTCATTGGTACAGATAACAAGATTTCAAAAAAAAATAAGAAAGCAATTGCCGCCTTTACAGATGCGGGCGGCAACTTTGCGATTGCGACGGGACGTACACCCTCAAATGGTGGGCTGTTTATGCAGGGGATTACAGTGAATACACCCTGTATTTTTTATAATGGATCAATGCTCTATGACTGGCAAAAAGGAATTCTTATGGAAAAGTGCAGCCTGAACGGAGAAATTTGGCGTCATTTCGCGGCAGAATGCTTGCGGCTTTTCCCTCAGACCTGTATTGAAGTCTACACAGAAGAAAACTGCTATATTGTGAGCAACCCGGAATACGATGATCCCCGGCTTGTTGACGAGTTTCATGAGTATGAACATGCAGATCTTACAAAAGTGCTGGACATGGACTGGCTGAAATTTTTTGTTTGTGCAGAGCAGAAGATTTTGCAGGAAGTAAAGGATTTGGCAGCGAAACAAGGTATCGATAAGGTATCGACGAGTTTTTATTCTTCACCGGTTTATCTCGAGTTTGTCGGTAGAAATGTATCGAAGGGTGATATGCTGGAGGTGCTGCGGAATCTTCCAATGAATAAAGGTAGGTTTGTTGTAGCTGCAGGTGATTTCCCGAATGATAATGAAATGCTGCGTCGGGCCGACTGCGGGGTTGCTCCGGCCAATGCCGATGTGGAGACAAAGGAAGCTGCCGACAGAGTAGCCGTAAGCTGTGATGAGAGTCTCATCGATCATATCATCTATAAGATCATACCAAGTTACTTTTAAAATAAAGGAGTGCAATAGATATGAAGATACTTGTTGGTTTACCTGTAAATGACAGGCATAAGAAATGGCTGGAAGAAAAAGCACAGGGACAGGAGCTGGTATATGTTCCGACAGCAACTGTGACAGCAGATATGCTTCAGGATGTTGATATCATTATTGGCAATGTGAAAGCAGAGCTTTTGCAGCATGCGCCAAAGCTGAAATGGCTGCAGCTCAACAGTGCCGGGGCAGATGCATATTGCAAATCGGGAGTTTTGCGGCAGGGAACGCAGCTTACAAATGCAACGGGAGCTTATGGACTTGCCTTGTCGGAACATATGCTGGCGGCACTTATGGCAATGCAGAAGAAACTTTATCTTTACTATGATCATCAGAAACAGGCAGAGTGGAAGGATGCGGGCCCCGTTACCTCAATTGATGGTTCAACGGTGCTTATCCTTGGCATGGGCGATATTGGTGGTAAATTTGCGCGTAAAGTTAAGGCCCTCGGTGCAGCACATGTCATTGGAATACGCCGCCGCAAAGCAGCAAAACCAGATTATGTTGATGAAATTGCAACGATGGATGAGCTTGATACTTGTCTGGCACGTGCTGATGTTGTTGCAGCAAGCCTCCCGGGAACGGCAGCAACCTATCAGCTTATGGATGCAAAGAAATTTGCCTGCATGAAGCAAGGTTCGTACTTTGTTAATATTGGTCGCGGAACAGCTGTTGTGACCGATGCGCTTTGTGATGCTGTTTCTGATGGGCATTTGGCAGGAGCTGCGGTAGATGTCACGGATCCGGAACCGCTGCCGGCGGATCATCGTATGTGGAAAATTCCGGGAATTTACATTACACCGCATATTTCCGGGCAATATCATCTTGCGGCAACATTAGACAATATTGTTCATATCGCTGCTAATAATATAGAAGCTTTTCTCAAGGGAGATCCATTGAAGAATGTAGTTGATTTTACGACGGGCTATAAGAAATAAAGTGGGCGAAATGTGCGATATAAACTTGCAAAGGTATCTATACTGCGCTT
>DCFY01000050.1:16624-22091 GCA_002315155.1 Megamonas sp. UBA1792 | reverse complement strand
ATGCAGAAAACGATACCAACGGCAATGAAACCGCCTAAGGCTGCTTCGTAACTGTATTGTGCAAGTACGAGGAATACAGGTGAGAGAAATGCAAAGCTTGAGCCGAGATAGGCTGGTATTTTGCCACGGCAGATGAAAAGATAGAGAAGCGTGCCAATACCGTTGAAGAGAAGAATCGTTGCAGGATTTACTTTAAAAAGAATAGGTACAAGTACGGTAGAACCAAACATAGCAAAAAGATGCTGGAGGCTAAGTGGTATGGTTTCCAATAAAGGAAGTTTTTTGTCAACAGGGATAATACGATCATGCATAATAAAATATCTCCTTTTATTTTGGCATTAAAAAATCTCTGCGTTTTAGACGAAGAGATTGTAAAAGCGGTGTTATTACAGTTTATGTGCAATAACTTCCTTTTCAACCTCACAGAGTTGAGTTAAAGGCCAATATTAAGATGTGGTTTTGCCTTATAAAAATGTAGCACAAATAAGAGAAAATGTCTATTAATATATAAGGAGATATTCAATATGAGATCAATATTTTTTTGTGTGTTCTGAATAAGACTAATTGAAGTAAGAAGAATAATATTATTGTTTTATTATAGACGTAAACAGAAAAATCTTGTATAATGTAATCTAATTGAGCATAATTTAAATGTTTTTTTGTAACAAATGTCTTTTTATAAAAAGAATATGTGTTACTTAAACAGAATTCCGAATGGTGTTATACTGTTTATTTAGTTTAGGGGGAGAGTGAGTCATGGCTCTAATAGTTAAAAAATTTGGCGGCAGCTCAGTCGGCAGCATTGAAAAGATTAAGGCAGTAGCAAAACGTATTATTGATGAAAAAAAACCAGGAGATCAAGTTGTCATGGTAGTATCTGCTATGGGAAATACTACAGATGATCTTATAACATTAGCCAAGGGGATTGACAAAGACCCTTATCGTTATACACGTGAAATGGATATGCTTCTGACGACAGGGGAACAGGTATCAATTGCTCTCTTGACGATGGCATTTAAAGTACTGGGACAAAAAGCAATATCGCTTACGGGTCCGCTTGCAGGTATGAAAACAAATTCTGTACATACAAAAGGGAAAATTATCGATATCAAGCCGACGCGTGTCCAGAAAGAACTTGATGCAGGAAATATCGTTGTCGTTGCCGGGTTCCAGGGATCTGATGAACTTGGCGATCCTGTAACACTTGGCCGTGGTGGTTCCGATACTTCGGCAGTTGCATTGGCGGGGTCGCTTAAGGCAGATAGCTGTGAAATCTTTACGGATGTTGATGGTGTATATTCAGCTGATCCACGTATTGTAAAAGATGCACGCAAAATGAAAGAAATTACTTATTATGAGATGCTTGAAATGGCTCGTCTTGGTGCTGGTGTCATGCAGCCGCGTTCCGTAGAAATGGGAAAATATTTTAATATACCGATACATGTTCGTTCTACGTTTACAACAAAGCCAGGAACGATGATAAGGGAGGATTATACAATGGAAGAAAAAGATTTTATAATTAGAGGCGTTGCACATGATGATAAAGTAGCTAAAATTGCTGTGCTGGGAGTGCCTAATAATCCAGGGATTGCACATTCAATATTCTCGGCATTAGCAGAAGCAAATGTTGATGTCGATATGATTGTCCAGAGCATACGTAATATCGAAAAAAATGTAACAGATATGGTCTTTACGGTAGCAAGTTCCGATCTTTCACAGGCAAAGCAGATTGTTGATCAGGTTGCTGATAAATTGAATGCAATTGCTGTGCTTATCGAAGAGGATGTTGCAAAAGTATCAATTGTTGGTGCTGGTATGCTTGGTAATCCAGGAATCGCGGCACGGATGTTTGGTGCGCTTTCAACGGCAAGCATTAATATCGAGGTTATTAGTACATCTGAAATCAGTATTTCATGTCTTATAAAGGGATCACAGCTCAAGGAAGCCGTAAATGCAATCCATAAGGAATTTTTTCCGGAAAAAATAAGATAATCGACAAAATTAAGAATTACCACTGTGTTGATGCACTGGTAATTCTTTTTCAGTATTTCTGTATACATGCTTGCTTTTTGCAGGAAATACTCTGTATAGAAAGAATATATATTATTGTAACTCAAATGAAAGAGATGCAAAAGGTGCAAAGATTTTAAGGGGGATTTGGATAATATGAGTATTAATATGGCTGCATCACATTCAGCTGGTAAAATGCTTAATGATGCAATTTTTGGTGCTAGCGGGGCAGCAGGTAAGGCTGCTCAGGAATTTGGCAAAGATAAGGTAACGAATGCAACAATTGGTGCTATTATGGATAATCAGGGAAAGCTGGCATGTATTCCAACAATGGAAAAAGTTTTCCGTGCAATGCCAATGACGGATATCATTGCATATGCACCAATATCGGGATTGCCAGAATATCTTGATTCAGTGATTGACTTGACGTTTGCTGATCAGAAACCCGAAGGGTATTTTGCTTCTGTTGCGACTGCAGGTGGTACAGGTGCGATTCATAATACAATATGGAACTATTCAGAAATCGGCGATGAAGTACTTACTTCTGACTGGTACTGGGGACCATATAATGTTTTGTGTAATGAAGCAAAACGTAAACTCACTACGTATTCGCTCTTTGATGAAGAACATAATTTTAATATCAAATCATTTGCTGCAAAAGTACAGGAAACACTTGCAAAGCAGGACTCTCTTCTTATTATCATCAATACACCAGCACATAATCCTACAGGTTATAGTCTTTCCG
The DNA here is from genome assembly GCA_002315155.1 of Megamonas sp. UBA1792. Next base: position 19,336 of record DCFY01000050.1, on the reverse strand, counting down.
AGGAAGATTGGATGAAAATTCTTGATGCTTGCAAAGAACAGGCAAAGGGTGGTAGAAAAAAGATTATATTACTTGTTGATATTGCTTATATTGATTATGCTGGTGAGAAGAATGAGACGCGGAAGTTTATGAAGCAGTTTAGCAATCTCCCTGAAAATATTCTAAGTGTTTTTGCATTCAGTATGTCAAAGGGGTATACGATGTATGGTCAACGTACAGGTGCAATGATCGGCGTTTCGTCCAGCAAGGAAATCATCACAGAATTTGCAAACATCAATAAATATACAGGCCGGGCAACATGGTCGAATATCAATCGTGGTGCAATGACAGTCCTTACAAAGATTCAGCAGGATAAAGTTCTTTTACATCAATTTGAAACAGAACGTGATGGCTATTATAAGATGATTCGTGACCGTGCAGCAATCTTTATGAAGGAATCAAAGGAATGCGGATTAAGGGCACTTCCTTATAAGGCAGGTTTCTTTCTCTCGATTCCGGCAAGTGATTCGGCAGCTGTCTGTAATAAGTTGCATGATGATCTTATTTTTGCTGTACCATTAAAGCTTGGCGTTCGTATTGCTGTTTGTGCTGTTTCGGAAAAGAAAATGTATGGCATAGCAGAAAAAACTTTAAAGGCAATAGAATTCACAAAGGAAAATAAATAAATTATTTATTTTGTGTTGTATCAAGAAGGATATCTGTGAAATGGCAGATATCCTTTTTAGTGTAATGAATAACGAGTAGATTGCAATCATAATGAGTAAAAACAGTTGCTTATGCTATGCGAAGCGATTTTGCTATAGCTATAGTATGCATAAAAGCAGGGTATAGTCGTGAATGTATAGAAGTGTCAAAATAAGGAGGTATGATATCATGGGGGAAGAAGAGTCGCTGCTGTTTCAAATGATTGCCAGAATGAGCATGGTAGCGACAATGGCATTTATTTTTTCACAGATAAAGTTGTTTCGTCAGGTAAACTATCGGTATGCAGGGCGGCTGGATAAGGTTAAGATAGCGTTGGTTTTTGGTTTAATAGGTATTGGAGAAACCTATGTAGGAATTCCGATTCATGATGCTTTGGCTAATTCCCGTGTTGTCGGAGTCATGGCTGCTGGACTGGTAGGCGGTCCGGCTGTTGGCTTGGGGGCTGGATTAATTGCCGGTGTGCATCGTTATTTTTTGGGTGGCTTTACAGATATTGCTTGTTCTTCTTCCTGTCTGTTAGAAGGTTTGCTGGCAGGATTAGTAAAAAAAAGATATCCTAATCAGCTTGTTCCATGGGAGATTGCCTGGATAACCGGCATTGTTGGTGAAGTAATGCAAATGGGACTTATCCTATTATTGGCACATCCTTATGGGCGAGCTCTAGAACTTGTGGAAAATATTGCAATACCAATGATTACGGTAAATTCAGTTGGAGTGGCTATATTTATGTTGATCATAAAAACGATTATGGATGATCAAAACAGAGTTGGGGCAATTGAGGCGCAAAAGGTATTGCGGATTACGGTGAAGACCTTACCGTACTTTAGGCGAGGAATGAATCGGGAATCAGCAGAGGCTGTAGCAGAAATTATTTATAAATATAGTGGTTATCATGCAGTCGCTATTACGGATACAGAAAAGGTTCTGGCTTTTATTGGAGCTGAAGCAGAGCACCATTTGACGGAAAACAGGCATTTTACGAAGTCAACCCTTATGGTTATTGAAACGGGTGAAATTTATATTGCTACTACGGCAAAGAAAATCGGCTGTGAACATCCAGGCTGTACTTTGAAAAGTGCGATTATTGTTCCTTTGAAATATAGTGGGAAAATTGTTGGAACGTTTAAATTGTACTATACTTCAAGTAATTTAATGAAACAAACGGATCTTGTTTTTGCTAAAGGACTGGCGCAGCTGTTTTCGGTACAACTAGAGTTGTCAGAGCTGGAACGGGAATCTAAACAGGCGGCACAGGCAGAGCTGAAAGCCCTGCAGGCACAGATCAATCCTCATTTTTTATTTAATACATTAAATACTATCATTGCTTTAGTGCGGATAAAACCCATATTAGCAAGGGAACTTTTGCTTAAATTAAGTGAAATATTTCGTTTTACTTTACATAAAACAGGTAAAGAGATTACTTTGAAAGAAGAACTCAATCAAGTAAAAGCTTATTTGACAATTGAAAAAGCCCGCTATGGTGATAAATTGGCATTTAAAGAACAAATTGAGCTGAATCCGGCTATTTATTTAATTACTTCTTTAACGATTCAGCCATTGGTAGAAAATGCAATTAAGCATGGTTTGAAACCAAAAGAAGAAGGAGGAATGATTTATCTTTTGATTCATGAAAAAAATGATTTTATTGAGATTGAATTAAAAGATAATGGCATAGGTTTTGATATTAAAAAAAGCAATCCACTTCAATTTCCAAGGGAAGGACATATTGGTCTTCGTAATGTACATGAGCGTTTACGCAGCCAGTATGGGGAACCTTATGGCTTGACTATGGACAGCAAGATCGGAATAGGGACCACGGTTATAATTCATATACCAAAATTGCTTTTTAAGGGTGGTGATGTTCGTGCTGAAAATTTTAATAGCAGATGATGAAATGCCAGCTAGGGACGAACTGAAATATATATTATCGTTTTCATCAGATATTGAGATTGTTGGAGAAGCTTCAGATGCATCGCAGGTAATTGAACAAGCGGTAAAACTTAAACC
>DCFY01000050.1:0-16228 GCA_002315155.1 Megamonas sp. UBA1792 | reverse complement strand
TGGGAGCAATTGATTATGTTTTAAAGCCGTTTGACGAGGATAGAATTTATAAAACGATCGAACGAATTAAAAAATACCAGGTAAAAGATAAAACTGAAGTATTTGCGGGGTTGGATAATAGTTTGGGGCATACGGTACTACCAGTGAACAAGTTGCCTGTGGAAAAAGATGGGAGAATTATTATGATTAGCTATGATGAAATCCTGTATGCCTATGCTTGTTCAGGGACAGCGAGAATTGTTACAGATGGGGAAGAAATTAATTATCATGGTTCATTGGCTGAACTGGAAGAAAGGCTAAAGGCAACTTATTTTCTTCGTGTACATAAAAGTTATCTAGTGAATATGGATAAAGTACAAGAGGTTATTCCTTGGTTTAAAGGAACTTATTGGCTGAAGCTTAAATCTGGCAAAAAAAATGAAATACCCGTTAGCAAAAGCCAAATTAAAAAGATAAAAATGATTTTAGGCCTAAAGTGAGAAATTTCTGTTAGATAAAGAATGGTTCCATTCAAAGAGTCTTTTTATCTGTTGGCTGGATTTTCCTTTACTAATTTAAATGTTTGGAATAATATAAATATGGAACGAAGTGAATAAGTTCTGAGACATAAAAAATTGTATAGGAGGTATAGTTATGGTTATGAATGGTCTTTATCTTGTAATTATTTCAGCTTTAGTTTTAACAATTTGTTATCGCTATTATGGCGCCTTTTTGGCGGCAAAAGTGTTGATGCTTGACGATAGTCGTCCAACACCAGCAGTTGTCCATGAAGATGGGCATGATTATGTACCGACGAATAAGTGGGTCACATTTGGACATCATTTTGCGGCAATTGCGGGGGCAGGTCCTTTGGTAGGACCTGTTTTGGCAGCCCAGTTTGGTTATTTGCCGGGAACTATATGGCTTTTGATTGGTGCATGTATTGGTGGAGCCGTGCATGATATGGTTATTTTGTTTGCATCGGTTCGTCATGATGGCATGTCCATTGCCGAAATTGCCAAAGCGGAAATTGGCAAGACGACAGGTTTGGCAGCGGCACTTGCAGTTGTGTTTATCTTAATTATCACAATGGCAGGTATGGGGATTGCTGTAGCAAATGCATTGTTTAACAGTCCATGGGGAGCATTTACAGTAGGATCAACGATTCCAATCGCTTTATTTATTGGGGTTTATATGCGTTATTTGAGACCAGGGCATATTGCAGAGGCATCTGTTATTGGCGTGGCTTTGATTATTGCTGCGGTATTTGGCGGAGCATTGATCCAAGATACGGTATTGGCGCCATTTTTTACATTAAGCCGTATGCAGCTTGATATTATTTTACCTTGCTATGGTTTTATTGCTGCAGCACTGCCAATTTGGTTGTTGCTGGCACCTCGCGACTATTTGAGCACCTATATGAAAATTGGTACGATTGGTGCTTTGGCAATTGGTATTATCATCGTTCAACCAGTAATTCAGATGCCAGCTATTACGGAGTTCATTAATGGCGGTGGCCCGGTTATTCCTGGACCGGTTTGGCCGTTTGTCTGTATTACGATTGCTTGCGGGGCTGTTTCTGGTTTTCACAGCATTATTGCAACTGGGACAACACCAAAAATGATTGCGCATGAAAAAGAAATTTTACCGATTGGTTTTGGGGCGATGCTGGCTGAATCCTTTATTGGTGTTATGGCTTTAATCGCAGCAACAAGTTTAATTCCAGCGGATTATTTTGCAATTAACACTGCACCGGCTATATTCGCTAAATTAGGCATGGATGTACAAGAGCTGCCAATGTTATCACAGATGGTTGGCGAAGACGTAGCTGGGCGTCCGGGTGGCGCAGTATCGCTTGCTGTTGGTATGGCACATATTTTTTCGCAGATTCCTGGTTTGGAAACATTAATGTCATTTTTGTATCATTTTGCTATTATGTTTGAAGCATTATTTATTTTGACGATTATTGATGCGGGGACTCGTGTTGGTCGTTATTTATTACAGGAACTTGGCGGCATGATTTACAAACCACTGGGAGATGTGCATTGGACACCGGGAGTTATTTTTACAAGTGCTTTGATATCTTTTGCTTGGGGATATCTTTTGTTCGGTGGTTCGATCGCAGCTATTTGGCCATTGTTCGGGCTTTCTAATCAGTTGCTTGCAAGTATGACTCTTGCAATTGGGACGACGATTTTACTTCGCATGGGAAAGGCAAAATATATTTGGACAACTCTTATTCCACTGTGTTTTATGATCGTGACGGCAATGACAGCAGGATTCTATAATATTTTTCAGTTTTATATTCCACAGCAGCAATGGTTATTGGCTAGTGCTAGTGCTGTGATGATGATACTGATTGTGTTCGTTATTGTCAGTACGATAAGAGTATGGCTGCAAATTTTGAAAGAAGATAAAAAAGAAGCGCAGATGCTTTAGAAACCAATTAACTTTGTCTGAAAAATCAAAACCAGTATCAGCAATTTATTAAGAATTGTTGATACTGGTTTTATTCGTATGTTTTATTGCTTTACTATTTGTTATCAGCTGAAGATATAGTCTTGAATTAATAACAAATAGTAAAATAACATAATGTTAAAGTTTGCTCAATAGAATGATCGGTCGCTTGAATAATGAAGGATTACTTATTCGATATGGGATTGTTGGGTTTTTATTAAATTTTATAAAATTGTTGTTAACTTATTGTTAATTGTATAAAATAATGATATAGTAAAATTGTTTGTATAATAAAATAGGGGTTCGAGGAGGAAACTATGTTTAATTTTAAGCATAAGGATACAGAGTTCTTTGATTTATTTGTTGAAAGCGCAGGCTATTTTTATAAGGGTGCGTTGATGATGGACGAAGTCATGCTGGATTACAGTAAGGCTGAAACCAAAATGAAAGAAATCATTGATCTTGAACATGAAGCCGATGCGGTCAATGATAAAATTATCGATAAATTGAATCAAACCTTTATTACACCGATTGACAGAGAAGATATCTATGCACTTGCAAATGGATTGGATGATGGTGTGGATTTTCTACAGGGAACTTTACAGCGTATTGTAATGTATCGCACGGGTCCGGCGAGAGAAGGAGCGATATCGCTGACAAAGCTTTTAATTGAATGTACAGAAGAAATTATTAAAGCCTTTGCTCTACTTAAGAACATCAAAGCTAATCAGGTACAGATTCTTGAGGCTGCACACAAGATTGGCAAACTTGAAAGTGAAGGTGACCGCGTATATCGCCATGAGGTAGCTTTCCTGTTTGATAAAGTAAAGGATCCTATTGAGCTTATAAAGTGGAAGGAAATATTGGAATACTTGGAAGATACCCTTGACCATTGCGAGGACGTTGCTGATATGATAAGAGGCGTGGTAATGAAATATGCCTGAATTACAGTATTTAATTATAACAGTTATTCTTCTTGCATTGGTTTTTGATTTTATTAATGGATTTCATGATACTGCAAATGCGATAGCAACGTCAGTATCTACACGTGCGATACGTCCTGGTGAAGCAATTATCATGGCAGCATTCCTGAATTTTTTGGGAGCAATGTATAGCACAGGTGTTGCTGAAACGATTGGTGCTGATATTGTAAAATCAGCACATCATGTAGATGAGAAGATTATAATTGCAGCACTTATCGGTGCGATTATTTGGAATCTTATTACGTGGTGGATTGCATTACCAAGTAGTTCATCGCATGCACTTGTAGGTGGAATTATTGGTGCAGTGCTTGTGTCTACAGGTGTTACAGGCTTGAATCTTTATGGTATCGGTAAGATTGTCTTGTCATTGGTTGTTTCGCCATTGATTGCAATTGTATCAGGTTGTATAGTTATGAGCATTTTATACTTTCTTTTTGGCAGATTTAGTCCTTCGGCAATTAACAGCAGGTTTAAAAAAATGCAAATTTTATCTGCAGCGATGATGGCTTTTTCTCATGGTTCGAATGATGCGCAGAAGTCAATGGGGATTATAACGCTGGCACTTTTAAGCGGCGGGTTTATTAGTCAATTTGAAGTACCATTTTATGTGAAGATTTTAGCAGCAACTTCAATGGCTTGTGGTACAGCTGTTGGTGGCTGGAAGATTATAAGGACGATTGGTGGTAAGATTTTCAAACTTGAACCGATTAGTGGTTTTGCGGCTGATTTGAATTCTTCGATTGTTATTTTTTCAGCAACATTATTACATCTTCCAGTAAGTACAACCCATGTTGTATCAGGTTCTATTATGGGGGTTGGGACAGCTAAACGTGTTAGGGCAGTACGATGGGGTGTTGCACAGCAGATGCTTATAGCGTGGATATTAACGATTCCTTGTACAGCATTGATGGGGGCCGTTGCTTATCAGATTGTTGTACGGATATTTCAATAAAAGAATAGTTTCGTCAAGACTTGAAAAAGTGTACAATTGAATGTAGTAGACTTTTTCAAGTCTTTTTATGTAAAGTTATAAGAAAAAGGGGAGAGGAAATGTTGATTGTACAAGATAAGGGAAAGCAATATGATGCAGCAACATTACTGTTGGAAATCGCTAAGGAATGGCAGGAATCTTATGCGACACCTATTGTTGCAGCAAAGCTCAATAATGTGGTGAAAGATTTGCAAGTACCTGTAAATAATTATCAGACAATCGAATTTATCGATATGACAAGTGAAATAGGAATGAAGATTTATCGGCGATCAATTATCTTTTTGCTTATAACGGTGCTGCATGAGATCTTTCCAGCAGCAGAAATTATTGTAGAGTGTTCGATTAAAAATGCGCTTTACTGTAAGGTGATTTTTTCGGATGGTACTATAATCGATGCAATAAAGGTAGATCTAATTGAAGCACGTATGAAAGAACTTGTGAAAAATAAACTGCCAATTGTTCGTAAAACATTGGATAAAGAATCTGCGGTGCAGCTTTTCAAGAAAGCACAGCAGATTGAGAAGGCAAACCTTATAGCCTCTTTACAACAAGAAACGGTCAGCATATATTATTGTGGAGAGTTTTATGATTACCTTTATGGAGCAATGCTGCCATCGACAGAGCATCTTGGTTTATTTGCTTTGGACTACTACGCTGAGGGGATTGTTTTGCGGACACCAACGGATGATGTTCCAGATCAGATTCCGGTCCTGTCAATGCAGCACAAGCTCGCTAATATTTTTAACGAGGCAGAACGTTGGGCCAATATTTTACATTGTGACTATATAACAGATTTAAATCGTTATAATCGTAATGGCGGTATTGGTGATATCATTCGTGTATCAGAGGCACTGCATGAAAAAAAAATTGCACAGGTTGCCGATCACATTACAGAAGATAAAAGACTGCGAATTATTCTTATTGCCGGGCCATCTTCATCTGGCAAGACGACCTTTGCTCAAAGATTAAGGATACAATTGCGTGTTAACGGTATTGAACCGGTATCTATATCACTCGATGACTATTTCCTTAATCGCTTATACACACCCCGCAATGAGAGAGGTGAGTATGATTTTGAGGCGTTGGCAGCATTGGATGTCGATCTTTTTAATGAACATATGATGAAACTGCTTTCTGGTAAAGCAGTGACGCTTCCTCGTTACAACTTTGTTACAGGTGAAAGATCATGGGTTGGGCAAGAACCTTTGCAACTGGGAAAAGATCAGCCAATGATTATTGAGGGCATTCATGGACTTAATGAAAAGCTGACAGAAGCAATACCACATGAGACAAAATATAAAATCTATATTAGTGCACTTACACAGTTAAATATTGATGCACATAATCGTATTCCAACGACAGATGCCCGTCTTATTCGACGGATGGTGCGTGATCATCAGTTTAGAGGCGCTTATGCATTGAAGACTCTGAGACAGTGGCCGGATGTGCGGGCAGGAGAAGAAAAAAACATTTTTCCCTACCAGGAAGAGGCAGATGTCATGTTTAATTCAGCATTGATTTATGAACTTGGTATATTGAAAAAATATGCAAAACCACTTTTAGAGAAGATAAGTGTAGACGTTCCAGAATACAGTGAGGCAGTACGTTTACTTGATTTTCTGAATTATGTTGATGATATCTATAGTGAAGATGATATACCAAACAATTCGATACTTCGTGAGTTTATTGGTAAGTCATGTTTTTTATAAGTATAAGATAAAACAATCAATGCAGGCATTTGTGATAGCAGGAGATGAAAGCATTGTTATCACAAGTGATTTTTATAGGGATAGGACATAAAAAAAGCGGCACCATAAGGTGCCGCTTTAAATATACGTATAAATTAACGATGAGCTTTGAAAAATTCTTCTGCAACTTGTGGGAATAAAGCATAGGAAAGAACATCTTCTTCTGAAGCATTAGGATAACCTTTGCCAGCCAATTCTATTTTAAAATCAGCCATTTTTTCAGCTTTCTGATCTTCTTTTACACAATCGGTAATGATATCTTCATCTTTAACACCAAGAGAATGTAAGAAGTCTTTTTCAACAGGAACTGGAGATTTACCAAATTTACCGCGGGCAAGATCTTTAAATTCTTTTGGAACCATTGCGTAGCGTTTGCCCATTAAGACATTAAATGTAGCCATTGTTCCGACGATCTGGCTGGATGGTGTAACGAGTGGTGGATAACCAAGGTCTTTACGGACACGAGGCATTTCATCAAGAAGATCTTGATATTTATCTTCAGCACCCTGTTCCTTAAGTTGATTTGCGAGGTTCGAGAGCATGCCGCCCGGAATCTGAAAATCAAGAACATTAGGATTAACATCAAAGTAACCTTTCAGGTTAAATTCGCTCATGATTCTTTTCTTAACACCGAGGAAATGTTTGGAGATTGGTGTCATAGCCTGGCGATTAAGACCTGTATCGCGAGCTGTTCCTTCAAGTGTAGCTACCATTGTTTCTGTACAAGGCTGGGAAGTATCACAAGCAAAAGGTGCAAGTGCACAGTCAATGATGTCTACACCAGCTTCAATTGCCTTTAGATAAGTCATGGAGCCAAAACCGCTTGTATAATGTGTATGGAGTTCAATTGGAACCTTTACAGCAGTTTTGAGCTTTGTAACAAGATCTTCAGCTACGTAAGGCTTCAAAAGACCAGACATATCTTTGATACAGATAGACTGAACTCCCATTTTTTCGAGCTTGATTGCAAGATCAACAAAAGTCTGATTTGTATGTACAGGACTTACCGTATATACGAGACAACCTTGTACATGGGGTTTTTCTTTACAACCAAGAGCTGCGTCAATTGCAGTTTTGAGGTTTGTTACATCGTTAAGCGCATCAAATATACGGAATACACCAACACCATGTTCAGAAGCTTTTTTTACGAAAGCTTTAACAACATCATCAGAATAATGGTTGTAGCCGAGAAGGTTTTGACCTCTAAGAAGCATCTGTATAGGAGTTTTGAGATTGGATTTTAATGTATCAAGACGTTCCCAAGGATCTTCACCGAGAAAACGAAGGCAAGTATCGAATGTAGCCCCGCCCCATGCTTCAAGTGCATTGTAGCCAATTTTGTCCAATGCTGCTAACTGCGGTAACATATCTTCGATACGCATACGCGTTGCAACGAGGGACTGATGACCATCACGTAAGACGGTTTCAGTAATTTTTACAGGTTTTTTCTCCATTTTAAAACACTCTCCCTTGATTATAATAACATAAGTCCAGCATATTGCCGAACCCATAAATCTGAAGGGGATTTTGTAGTTATATATCATGCAATACGGCATAGATACTACAAACTCGAAACCCCAAACAAATTTACATCACAAATACAGTATAGGTACTAAATTAGGCATTGTCAATATAAATTGTGATTTTTTTAACACAATGCTAGAGCTGATTATGATAGGGAATTTATAACATAATTGTAATAAATAGTAAGAAAATTTATACAAGATTATTTTCTTTTGGAAATGGAATCCACAGTGCTACAAGAGCTGCAAAAAAAATGGGCAAGGTAGTAAGTGTGAGGGCATTATTAAGGCCAATAAGATCACCAATGGCAGCTGTGAAAGCTGTGCCGATGCTGCCAATTCCGAAGGAAAGTCCCATCATCATACCAGACGCAATGCCAGCATGATTTGGTAAAAGACGTTGTGCCCAGATAAGAGAACTTGGCTGAGGGGCCTGCAATCCTGCGCCGCAAAGAAAGAGGGCAAAAAGTGATAAGGCATCAATTGTTTCATGTGTAAAAAAATAATAGGTTGGAAGGACACCAATCAACAATGAAAGAATAATGATTTTTTTATGACCTATACGGTCACCTAAATAACCACCAATAACTCCACCTGTAGCGGCACCAACAAGAAAAATTGTAAGCATCCCTCCAGCGAAAGTGGGAGTACCACCGCGATTTATTAGGAGCAGTGGTAAAAATGTTGATATAGTAACATGTGTCCAGGCACGTAGTGCCATGGCTGTATTCAGTTTAATAATGGAGGAACTGCGTAAAAGCGTGCGTAGGTTCAGTTCTTTGTTGTAAGGGTCTTTTTGATTGTCTTGTTTCGTAGAAATACGATACAGTCTTGTGTAATAATAAGCAAAACTTAGTAATAATCCGGGGATAATGAGTATAGGCAAAGCTTCTAGATCATAGGATTGAGTAAAATATACAATGATAAGCGGGGCAAAGGCAAATCCAATATTACCACCGGCGACATACTGTGAAAGAGCAAGTCCAAGATTTTTATGGTTGGCAACTTTACTCACGAGTGTTGAACCTAGCGGATGAAAAGAAGACACTGCCAGCCCGGACAGTGCAATGATAATAAAAAGGGAAATCTTTGTTGTGACGTAGCCTGTCATACAGACGAAGAAGGCACCAAACGGAATTGCAATGAGCAATAGTTTACTGAGATTCCGTTTGTCCATGAGATAGCCAAAAAAAGGCTGCAATACATTTGAGGTGAAGGACATAACCATGACAAGAAGGCCACTCATGGTAAGTGACAAATCAAGACGTGGCATGATGATTGGCAATAAAACAGGAAGAAAGTTGCAATAAAAGTCATTAAAAAAATGGCCGATTGACAATAATATTACATTGACCTTCTGTTTTGTAGATGGATTAATCAATGAAGAATAGTAGGAGCAGTCGTAGTAGTGTCATTCGGTTTTTTGTCTTCGCGGATAATGGTAACGGCCTGTTTTGCATTATCGACAATTTCTATGTTTTTAAGAGTATGCTCGAGACGAGTATGAATAGTCTCAAGATAAATTTGGCGGAGCTTTGCCTGCTCTGTTAGTTCTTCTGGTGTAAGTCCTATTGTGCGTTTCTTTTTTGCCAGTGCATTAATGCATTGAATAAGTTCAGGTGTAATCATAAAATCTCCTTTATTTTTTATAACAGGTTTCTTTGACAAGGTCATGATAAGCAGCAAGCAATTTACGCGTGATCGTACCTGGATTACCATCACCAATGGTATTACCGCTAATGGATACGACAGGGGTGATTTCAAGGCTTGTACTTGTAATAAAAGCTTCGTCAGCAGTAAGAGCAAACTGTGGTGTAAATGCTTTTTCGACGACAGCAAGACTAAGTTTTGGTACACATTCTTCTAGGAGAATAGAACGTGTGACACCTTCTAAAATTAAGTTGCTGATAGGGTGCGTCCAAATAATACCATCTTTTACAATGAAAAAGTTACTGCTTGAGCCTTCGGTAACAAAATTTGTATCCAAGCGGGACAAGATTGCTTCCTGGCAGCTCTTTCCATGAGCTTTTTGTTTTGCCAGCACATTACCGAGCAAGTTTATTGTTTTGATATCGCAGCGAAGCCAGCGAATGTCTTCTGCCCATACTGCATGAATGCCATTTTCCTGCCAGTCCGTATGGATGACGGAGGGACGGATTGTCATGCTTAAGTGTGGTATGATCTTGTCGGGAAAGCAATGTGTACGTGGTGCGGTACCTCGTGTGATCTGAAAGTAGACTGTGCCGTCTTTTATCTGGCTTTTATGAATAATATCTCTATGGATCGCTGTAAGTTCTTCGTCCATGTAAGTCATTGGGATGGAAAGTTCACGCAGGGAGCGCACACATCTTTTAAGATGGCGGTCGAGCGCAAAGCACTTACCATTATAGATCCGCGTGACCTCATAGATGCCGTCGCCAAACTGGTAGCCGCGGTCTTCGATGCATACTTTTTTTTCTGTCAGATCAATAAATTCTCCGTCAAAGAATCCAAGTTCTTTCATATGAGAAGCCTCCTTAAGTTTATAGTTTTAATTATAGAGGAATTCTTATCGAAATTATAGAGGTAAATATATAATTTCTTACTTTTTACAAGCTTTTTATTGAATCAAAGAAGAGTACAATGAAAAAATATACATTTCTTGTTGCTTTGACTATTGGATTTCTATATTTTCATGTTATAATTAAATATGCTATTTTGTGTTTGTATGTAGGTTTTTACTTTACACAATAGATAAAAAAAACAATTAGACGGGGAGAAAATGTTAAATGAAACTTGTAGTGACAATTGTGGGTAAGGATCAAGTAGGAATTATTGCCATGGTGAGTACGATCTTAGCTGAAAATAATGTAAATATTTTAAGCATTAATCAAAATATTATGGATGGTTTTTTCAATATGGTTATGATTGCAGAAATGGGCGAAGGAAAAATTAAGCTGCAGGAACTGCAGCGCATTTTGGCGCAAAAAGGTAAAGAAATTAACTTAGAAATTAAGGCACAGCATCAGGAAATTTTTAATGTCATGCACAAAATTTAATAAAGTAGTGGGGGTTTTTGTTCGGTGATAACGATAGATGATATATTAGAAACAAACCGTATGATTACGGAAAATAAATTAGATGTACGCACGATAACCATGGGGATTTCTCTGCGTGACTGTGCACATCCAAATATAGAGCAGTTTTGTCAGAATATCTATGAGAAAATTACGCATTCGGCGGAGTTTCTCGTTAAGACAGGTGAAGATATTGAATCTGAATATGGTATTCCAATCATTCACAAACGTGTATCTGTGACGCCAATTGCAATTGTGGCAGAAGCCTGCAAGACAGATACCTATGTACCAGTTGCAGAAGCAATGGATAAGGCGGCTAAGGAAATTGGAATTAATTTCATTGGAGGGTTTTCTGCACTTGTCGAAAAGGGCTATACGAATGGAGATCGTATTCTTATCAAATCGATTCCCCAAGCATTAGCAATGACGGATCTTGTATGTTCCTCCGTAAATCTTGGCTCGACAAAAGCTGGTATTAATATGGATTGTGTTCGTGAAATGGGTGAAATTATCAAGCGGACAGCAGAGCTTACACGTGACCGCGAGGCAATCGGCTGTGCAAAGCTTGTTATATTCTCGAATGCACCGGGAGATAATCCGTTTATGGCAGGTGCTTTTCATGGTGTTAGTGAAGCTGAAAAAGTTGTCAGTGTCGGTGTTAGCGGGCCGGGTGTTGTCAAACATGCACTTGAAGGACTTAAGGGGGCAGATTTTACCGAAATTGCTGAAACTATTAAGAAAACAGCCTTTAAAATCACACGTGTAGGACAGCTCGTAGCGAAGGAAGCATCAAGACGCCTTGGTGTTCCGTTTGGCATCATTGACTTATCGTTGGCACCGACTCCGGCTGTTGGTGATAGTGTTGCTCATATTCTCGAAGAAATGGGTATTGAAAGTTGCGGTGCCCCAGGAACGACAGCGGCGCTGGCACTTTTGAACGATGCAGTCAAAAAAGGTGGTCTTATGGCATCATCGCATGTCGGGGGGCTCAGTGGTGCATTCATTCCTGTTAGTGAAGATGCTGGAATGATTAATGCCATAGAGTGTGGCAGCCTTTCTATCGAAAAGCTGGAAGCAATGACATGCGTTTGCTCTGTTGGGCTTGATATGATTGCAGTTGAAGGTGATACATCGGCATCAACATTGTCTGGTATTATTGCCGATGAAGCTGCTATTGGCATGATTAACAATAAAACAACAGCGGTACGTCTTATTCCTGTTCCTGGTAAAAAAGTTGGTGATAGTGTACAGTTTGGCGGATTACTAGGCTATTGTCCGATTGTACCAATTAAGAGTCAGTATAGTTCAGAAGCATTTATTGCGCGTGGTGGTCGTATTCCAGCGCCAATTCGCAGCCTGACGAACTGATCGTCAGAATAAAGAAACAAAAGGAGCTGCTGTGGCAGCTCCTTATTTTTGAGGTGATAGAATGCGGATTACAAAAAAGGTAAAAGAAGAAATGGTAGATGTTTTAGAAAAAACGTATTTTGATACGAAACCAGCATTGGTTTTTCATAATTCATTCGAGTTGCTTGTTGCAGTCATCTTATCGGCACAGTGTACAGACAAGCGAGTAAACGTTACGACCGCACGTCTTTTTCATAAGGCATCGACACCATCGGCAATGATTGAACTTGGTTTGATGCAGCTAGAGGCGGAGATTCGAGACTGTGGACTTTTTCGTAATAAGGCGAAGAATATTATGGCGACATGTCAAATGCTTTGTAAAGAATATCATGGTGAGGTGCCAGAGAGCTTTGATGCTCTTTTGCGGTTGCCAGGTGTAGGACGTAAAACTGCAAATGTTGTCACAAGTATTGCATTTAATCGACCGGCAATTGCTGTTGATACGCATGTGTTTCGTGTGGCAAATCGTCTTAAGTTGGCAATAGGTGAAACTCCATTTGAGGTAGAGCAAGGTCTGCAAAAAGTAATTCCAAAAGAAAAGTGGTCAGCAGCACATCATTGGCTTATTTGGCATGGGCGCAAAGTATGTAAATCACGGACACCACTTTGTGGTGTATGTCCCCTTAATCAACTTTGTCCAAGCTGTATAATAAAAGAAACAACTTGATGGTAGTTGCAATATAATGTATACTTATACAAAAGAGGTGTATAAAATGATTTATAGAAAACCTACGTTTCTTGACGTGGAAGCAATATATGATCTTGTAAATAACTATGCGAATGAGGGGGTTATGCTGGCTCGTTCACGTAACATGCTGTATGAAACGCTACGTGATATGATTGTCGCAGAAGAGCAGGGAAAGATTATTGGTGTAGGCGGCCTGCATATTATTTGGGATGAGCTTGCAGAAGTGCGTACAATGGCGATTTCACCGGATGCTGTGCGTCATGGGATTGGTGCGGAAATTGTCGAACGACTTACGAAAGAGGGTATCCTGCTTGGTGTTAAAAAACTCTTTACGCTTACATATAAGCCGGGCTTTTTTAAGACACTTGGCTTCAAGGAAATTACAAAGGATGAATTGCCTCACAAGGTCTGGAAGGATTGTATTGATTGTCCAAAATTTCCAAATTGCGATGAGATTGCTATGATTAAGATGCTGTAATAATATGCACATTTTTTTGATGGTTGTTTTCTTTTATTATAGTTTTGTATATAAAAATGGTAGTAAAAGATTACCCTTATATAAATTTTTTTATGAGTGAACTGCAGTTGACAAAGCAAAAATCACCTGTTATAGTTATATTAATAAAATGCGACGATCAAGAGAAGTAAATGAGTTTTGTCTTACAGAGAGCTGTGGGGCGGTGGAACACAGCAGATAAAATCATTGAAATACACTTGTAAGCAGCAGATTGAAATTCTGTAAGTTATCAGAATAGTAGGTTGAGCCGGAACGCCACCGTTATTATAGGCTAGAGTATGTTAGTACTCGAAATGAGTGGCTTGCTTTCAGCAAGCAGGGTGGTACCGCGAGCTTATGGCTCGTCCCTGTATGGGGGCGGGCTTTTTTTGTACGTATTTTTAAGTGAATTCATCTTATTGGGAGGAATAAAACATGATTATTGTAATGAATCCAACTGCTACACCAGAAAATTTGATGAGAGTAGAGAAAAAAATAACAGATGCAGGATTGACATTTCATTTATCAACAGGATCATCGCGAACAATTGTTGGTGTTATTGGCGATAAAACGACTATTGCCGGATTGCAAATGAATGCTTTTGATGGAGTTGAGAAAACTGTGCGGATTACTGAAAAGTATAAGCTTGTAAGCAGAGAATTCCATCCCGATGACACGATTGTCGATGTTGGAGGAGTGAAGGTCGGTGGCAAGCACATTGCTGTTATGGCGGGACCGTGTGCAGTGGAAAGCATGGAACAGCTTTTAGAAGCTGCAAAATGTGTCAAGGCAATCGGTGCACAGTTTTTGCGTGGTGGTGCATTTAAACCAAGAACTTCACCATATGATTTTCAGGGTCTTGCTGAACAGGGGCTTAAGATGCTTCGTGAAGTTGGCGATAAAACAAATCTTAAGGTCGTAACAGAAATTCTTGATGTCAATGCCATTGATATGATCAGCCAATATGCTGATGTATTGCAAATTGGTGCCCGTAATATGCAAAACTTTGAACTTTTGAAAACCGTAGGCCGATCGAAGCTGCCCGTTCTTTTAAAGCGAGGAATATCAGCTACCATTAGTGAATGGCTAAATGCGGCAGAATACATTATGAGCGAAGGCAATTATCGTGTTATTTTTTGCGAACGAGGTATCCGCACATACGAAACTTTTACGCGTAATACGCTGGATCTTAGCGCAGTTGCCGCAATCAAAGAATTATCACATTTGCCAATTATTGTTGATCCAAGCCATGGAACAGGCCGATGGAAGATGGTTCGTCCAATGGCGAGAGCTGCAATTGCTGCTGGCGCTGACGGTCTTATGATTGAAGTTCATCCTCATCCGGAGATTGCGCTTAGTGATGGTGATCAGTCACTTACACCGGAAAACTTCCGGCTTGTTATGGATGAAGTGAAGCAGATTGCTAATGTAATGGGGAAAGAATAGATGAAAAAAATTCATTTGGCGATTATTGGGGTAGGACTTATTGGCGGATCTTTAGGATTGGCTCTGAAAGATAAATTAAAGGATGACATTTACATTACCGGTCTTTCACGCACGGAAAATTCTATGAAAAAAGCGCTGGCGCGTGGTGCTGTGGACATGGTCTCATCGGATGTTGAAGCTGTTGTCAAAGATGCGGATGTCGTATTTCTTAGTACACCGGTTTTGCAAATTCCAGTAATGGTGAAAACGGTATTGCCTTATTTGAAAAAAGGGACAATTATTACAGATGCTGGCAGCACAAAGCAGTATATCTGGCAGCATCTAAAAAATATTTTACCGGAAAATATCTATTATATAGCAGGACATCCAATGACAGGTAAGGAACGCAGTGGTGTCATGGCTGCAGATAAAGATCTCTTTTTAAATAAATGCTATGTTATTGTTGAAGATACGGGCGCGCCCAAAGAAGTTCTTGATAAAATAACCAGTCTTATCAAGCTAACAGGCGCAAATCTTACGACACTGGATATTGCTAAACATGATCGCTGTGCATCTGTTATCAGTCATGTGCCGCATGTAGCGGCAGCAGCGCTTGTGACTTTATTAAACCGAAGCGGTGGGGATATGGAGTCCTGTCTTAAACTTGCGGGTGGTGGTTTCAAAGATACGACACGTATTGCATCATCAAATTCGGATATGTGGGCAGATATTTGCATGACAAATTCTAAAGCAATCATTCATAATTTGCATGAGCTGCAACAAATTATGAATGAGGTAATCATTGCAATTGAGCAGGAAGATCGTCAGGCGGTTTACGATTATTTTGCCAATGCAAAAAGGCGCCGTGATCAAATTATTGACCAGACTGAAAAAATGTTTGAAATATGAAGGTTATAAAGAGTAAAAGTACAATGGGTTTTTGAATGGTTTGTTTATTGCTTTTTTGATAATTTTATTAACTTGTAGGAGCGGCAACAATATCTTATAATAAAAATAGATTAGGAAATGGGGGAAGAAAATTTGGATGTGAAGTTAGAAGATATTGTTGATGCATTAGAAAAAATTGATTCATGGCAAGGCTATGTTGATATAGAAGAAGGTAAGGTCAGCATGGTTGGTGGCGAATTTTCAGAGAACGATGCAGAAAAAATTCTGTCAGAGGAAGAACGTTTGAAGCAGGTTTTTGAAATAGAGGATCAATGGAAAAGGTATATTGCGTTACCGTCTTCCTATGATATTGATGAGCGGAAAATCATGATGCAGTTTATTGATACACTTATTGATGAAGAAGCGAAGGTGCAGCTGTTTTCGATAATGACGGGGAATGGTTTTTTATTGCGCTTTATGTATTGTGTGAAAAGGCTTGCTTTGTATGAAAACTGGCGTATATATCATCGTAATGAGCTTTTTTGTATTGCTCGTGAGTGGTGTGAAGAGAATGAGGTTTCTTATAT
>DCFY01000165.1:5987-12099 GCA_002315155.1 Megamonas sp. UBA1792 | reverse complement strand
CTGCCAATTCCGCCACTTCGGCTTATTCTTTTTTTGACTTCAACAACACAGGCATGCGCTGTCAACAGATAATATGATATCATTCCACCTATGAAGTTGTCAAGATTTTTCCGACAAATTACTGAAATATTTTATCTACAAAAGGAAACTATCACATACTTTATACAACAGTTTTTAATTGTGTTTAAACAAAAATCATTTTAGTTGCTTATTCAATGACCTCCGTAAAATATATAACCGTTACAGTATCATCCATTGTAATACGTTTCTTGTAAATATGTTCAAAATCCTCAATGAGCCCTTCTCTGGAATTGATTTCCGGATTTTGATGTCCCAGATCACTTGACGTCAAATCTGCCATTGTTTTTACACGCACTTTTTCAATGAAAGCTGTATATAAACGACGCTTCAGCTCAAACATCTTACCAGTCGTAACCCATACAATAGCACTTTCCGGGTATTGTTTGCTCACATCACCAAGACGCACCGTACAATTTTTTGTTCTTGCAATTAACATTTTTTCATGCTTTTCTGCCTGAAAATTTAATGACATCATAACTAAACATCTCCTGTCTCTATTTATAGATTAAATAATCTCTATATTCTTTTTTCATTTTATCATACTTCAAAGCTGTAATAAAGAAAAAAATCTAAGTTCTACAGATACAGAAGATCACAAATTACACATAATCGTTCTTTACAAAAGGCGCTTTTATCGTTATGATACAAATAAGTAAACTTGTTAGGATTGAATTCATGGCTACTATAGACATTAATGGAGATATCTACAACTACACAATCAGGCGTCAAAAACGAAAGAGCATTCAGCTGCATATCGTTGCGGCAAATACACTGCTTATCAAAGCACCCGTAAAAGTTCTGCTGCGTGATATTCTTTCGCTACTCAAGACAAATGCCTTTTGGCTAAAGAAGAAAAATACACTGCTACAAAAACAAGTCATTTCCACACCTGTTGCCATAGTAAATGGGACGAAACTTCTTTTTAAGGGAACTGCACTCACATTACAGCTTACACAGACCCTTTGCAAACCATCTGTCACTTACACAAGTACATGTATTCTTGTCAATCTCTACAAAGACAGTTCTTATACACCAACTATATTCCTGCTCAAGTGGTATCAAAGTCAGGCATATATCCATTTAATAAAAAGAACAACGTTTTGGTGCAATGAACTTGGCACCACAGTCAACCATATAACAATAAAAGATCAAAAAACACGCTGGGGTAGTTGTTCTTCGCTTGGTAATATCAATTATAACTGGCGCATTATCATGGCACCGGAATCAGTAATTGATTATCTTGTCATCCATGAGGTTTCTCATCGCATCCATCTTAATCACTCCACAGCTTTTTGGCAGCTTGTCCAAAAACATTCGCCACAATATATAGAACATAAAATCTGGTTGAAAAAACACGGTCCGTACATGTTTCAAATCTTATAATAAAAGGAGTTTTACCATGAAAAAAATCTACATTCTTCTATGTTTTATTTCTCTTTTCCTTTTTCAGCCAGCATCTTTTGCACAGGCTGCTGAAAATCAACAAGTCCATACGATTTCCATAGATGCTTCCAGCACCTCTACAACAGCGCCAGACCAGGCAACGCTTGCAATCGGCATTACAAATCATGCGAACACCGCACAAGAAGCACAGCAGGCAAATGCCGAAATCGCCTCAGCAATCAACACAAATTTGCATGAAATCGGCATTTCCAGTGAACAAATCAAAACGAGGGACTATAACTTCCATCCAACCTACAACAACCAACAAAATCATGAAAATGAACTCACTGGCTATACAGTAGACAATACTGTATATGTCACACTCAACGATGTGACAGTTGTTGGCAATGTCATTGATACCGCTCTTTCAAGTGGTGCAAATAAGATAAACTCCATAAGCTTTTCTATTCGCAATCCAAACAAACTTAAAGAACAGGCCTTGCGCCAAGCAATTAAAGATGCCCGTACGAAGGCCGACATCATCGCCGACGCACTTGGTAAACAAATTATTGGTATACAAAGTGTAAGTGAAAGTGGTGGCTCCTATCAACCGCGTTTCAACGAGCTTATGCTTGCTAAAGCTAATATTTCTGCCTCAACGCCAATCGAACCCGGCACAATCGATGTCGAAGCCTCCGTCCATATTGATTTCATTATAAATTGATATAAAAAACAGGGCTGTTTCACTAAGCGCATGATCCTAAATAACTATGTAAAAATCATTCTTTTAAAGTACAATATTGTACTTTAAAAGAATAAATTGCATATTATTTGCGAAAAATGCCTAAGTGCGACAGCCCTTTTTCCCTTTTCGTCTCTTTATTAACAAAATATATTATAATCTTTATTTGCACTTTTATACAAATAAAGATTATAATATATTTTATATGCCATAGACGCTCGCATTCTCTAGCGGTAAAAACAGGAAAATTTAACGACAATCAAAAGTACTTGTATTGGTAAAAGCATTTTTGCTAAAAAAGTATAACAACCAAATTTTCCTGGTAAACCTTGTCCAAATTGGCATCCATTTCTATTTAATCGGAGGAATCATATTTTATGAAAAAACCACGTCTCGCGGCCATTGAATATATACGCGGCATATCTATGCTCGGTGTCATTGGTATCCATGTCGGCTCACAATATCTTAGCAACACCATGGCAAATATCCACCTTGTTGCTTTGTTTGAAATCGCCTCACGCTTCAGCGTCCCCATTTTCTTTTTCATCTCAGCTTTTGGCTTGTTCTATAATCTTGACATGAAAGAACCATTTGACTATAAAAATTTTATGCAGCGTCGTTTTAAAACCGTACTTATTCCCTATCTTGCCTGGTCAGTTTTCTATGTTCTTCAATATACGATACTTTATAATGATACATCTCTTCTGTCACTGTCGCTTTTTGCCCGCTTCTTGTTTTTCGGACTGGCCTGCTACCAACTATATTTCCTTGTCATATTGCTCTGGTTTTATGTTCTTATGCCTCTATGGATCTGGCTGGTAAAGCATATGACCACAGCTCGGCTCTTACTTCTTCTCATACTACAAATCGCGTTTGACTACTACTCCAGCTTTGTTATGAATCCTTATGGTATTGAAAATCCTTTCCTCAAGGAGCTTTTAGTCTATCGTCTGAACTATTGGGTCCTGCATTACATCTTTATCTTTATTCTTGGCGGCTATCTTGCTGTGCACATCACTGCTTTTCAATCCTTTATGAAAAAACATCGCTTTGCTATCTGTCTTTTCTTTTGGCTTAGTATGCTTGCCCTTCTTAGCTATTACTACAAGTTGATCTTCTATACAGGTTATACACCGATAGAAGCAATCAATACCGCTCATCAGCTAAGTCCGGCTGGTATTTTCTATACAATAGCCGCCTCTATCTTCTTCTTTACGATCTTCACCTTTAATAGTTATCCGAAAGGATGCCATACCCTTCTTGGTATTCTCGGACGCCATTCTTACTTTGCTTATCTTGCACATCCTGTAGCAATTACCTATCTCAGTATGTTTCTTACCTCCCAAGGTATACTAATGACAGCACCGGTTGCAATTTTCTTTTATATTGCAGTTGTATTCTTCAGTATTATAACAGGATCAATCGTTCGAAGGCTTGGATATCATCTGCCCCTGGTCAATATTCTATCCATTGGTGTTTATCCGAAAAAATAAAATAAACATTTCAATAATAAAAAGATGAGATCGAATCAAATTTTCGGTCTCATCTTTTTATTTACCTGTGTCCTGAATAACTGCAAACAATTGTTTGGGCCTCTTCCACCTCTGATTCAAGTACTTGAATTTCAAAAATTCCATCATCATTTATATTGCTGCCAACAGACCGAATATTTGTCAGAATGCCTTCATCATCTAAAGCTTCTTTCATTTTATCTGCCTGCTTTTTATTATTTGCAACATATATCGATGTCCACATCGCAAATCACTCCTAAGGATTTTCATTACTATTACTACATAAAACTTTCTCTATTTATTTGTCTATTCCTGCTAAAATTTTTTTTTATCGCTTCTGCACTGAATTTTCCCCAAGAAGCTCTTCTATTTTCTTTATAGCCACAGGCGATTGATTCATCCAAAATTTTTGTTCTGTTTTAATTCGTTGACGTTTATCCACCAATTGTAAATAAACAACATGTTCACCATGATACTCGGAAAAGATTTTTTTTAGTTCCGTAAATATTTCATCTGTTTCCTGTTCCTTCTGAATCGAAATATAGATTTCCGGCTTATATTCTTCTATAAGACAAATATTATCAGCAATAACTTTTACACCATCATCCGTCAAATTCATACGTCCTTGAACAATAACTGCCAAATCTGGTGCAAGTGCATTCATATTTTGATAGAATACACGAGGAAATACAACAATCTCAACACTATGGGTAAAATCTTCTACTGTAAGAAAACACATTGTATCGCCTTTTTTTGTTGTAATGCGCTTTGCTGTGGTAATCATCCCACCAAAGCGGACAAGCTGATTCTCCTTCAAACCTCCCTCAATAATTTTTTTAATAGAAAAAAGATTCTCCAATTTATTATTATATTTATCAAGCGGATGCCCTGTAATATAGAACCCCGTAATTTCCTTTTCCCACGTCAGAATATTCGTCATATCTTCTTCAGGAATATCAGGCAACTTTATATTTTCTGCCTGTTCCATGGTCTCCTCACCGAAGAGACCGATTTGTCCACTAGCTGCATCACGCTGATGGCTCATTGCTGCGTCAATTGATTGATCAAGTACAGCTAAAAGCTGTGAACGTTTCCCCCCCAATGAATCAAACGAGCCACACTTAATAAGACTTTCAATTACACGTTTATTTACAATACGCATATCCACACGAGAGCAAAAGTCCAGCAAAGACTTAAAGTTCCCGTCCTTTTCACGACATTCAACGAGTGCTTTAAGCGCTCCCTCCCCAACGTTTCTTACTGCAGCAAGTCCAAAACGAATTGCATCCTTATCAACACTAAAAGATGCTGTACTTGCATTGATATCCGGAGGCAGTATCTTTATACCCATATGTTTGCATTGTTCAATATAGATACTTACCTTATCGTTTACATCCATAATACTCGATAGCATCGCTGCCATAAATTCCTGTGGGTAGTGTGCTTTTAAATAGGCCGTTTCATATGCAACAAAAGCATAGGCTGCACTATGAGATTTATTAAATCCATAGTCTGCAAAATGTGTAAGCAAATCAAAAATCGTATTTGCGAGATCTGCTTCGATATTATTTTCTTTTGCACCTCTAATAAAATTTTCTTTTTGGGCCATCAGAATAGAGTGTTTCTTTTTCCCCATTGCACGGCGCAAAAGATCCGCCTGCCCTAGTGTAAAACCAGCCAGCACTTGCACGATTTTCATAACTTGCTCCTGGTACAGAACAACACCAAAAGTTTCTTTTAATATTGGCTCTAATAGCGGATGCATATATGTAACTTCTTTTTTACCATGGCGCCCATTGATAAAATCTGCCACCATTCCACTTCCCAACGGACCTGGACGATACAACGCCACAAGTGGGATGAGATCCGCAAATCCAGTTGGCCGCAAATCCTTTACAAGTGTTGTCATACCGGAAGATTCCATTTGGAACACAGCCCCGGTATTGCCCTCGCAAAGCATTTTTGAAGTTGCTTCATCTTCAAGTGGTATATGCTCAATATCAATATCGACGCCACGGCTTTTTTTGATATTATCCAGCGCGTTACTAATGACCGTAAGCGTTCTAAGCCCCAAAAAGTCCATCTTTAAAAGTCCAAGTTCTTCAACATGGTCCTTATCATACTGCGTCACCAGTGTGCCATCCGAAACCTGTACCGGCACATAGTCCGTAAGCGGATTACGTGCAATAACGACACCAGCGGCATGCGTTGATGAATGGCGCGGAAGTCCCTCGACATCACGTGCAAAATCAATAAGGCGTTTTACCATAGGATCGTTCTTATAAAGTTCCTGCATATCTGCATTCTTGAGTGCCTTATTCAGAGTAATGCCAAGCTCTGTTGGTATCATCTTTGCCACACGATCAACATCAGCATATGGCATATTGAGAACACG